>NZ_JCAFYN010000075.1:0-10955 GCF_059374735.1 Enterococcus sp. GPZ-007
CACATCTGCCTCAGTGGCACTTGTTGTTTGTTTATACCTAAGCTTGACGACGTTCCCTTTTTTAAAGCTTTCTGGTTCTTCTGTTTCAAATAATGCTTGATCTAAATAGCTGTCAACCAGCACCACATAAGACTTTTCTCCTATAGTTCGAACACTCGTAACAAAGAAATAGTCGGTCCGTGTTTGAACAGGATTTCTGCCTAGAAGCAAATCCAAGGACTGGACTTTTCTTGGATTTGAGATAGCCACTCTTTTTTCATCCTCATTGAACAAGTCCATAGGTGTTACTTGATCTAATTCATCATAGGTAAAATTGATAATCTCGTCTTTTTCGTATTTCAATTTCGTTTTCGTATCCCACTGTAAAAGGGTGCCACTGGAAATATCTTGAAAAATCACACTATGACCATAATAAGCCTTAGATGCGCCCATGGGTACTCTATTATCAATGCTAATTACTTTGGCTATTGTGTATTTTCTCATCTCATCACCTACTATCCTATATCCATTATAACTAATTTTTTCTTGATAACTAACATGATCCTTCAACTCGTCTCAACTGGGAAACCAGTCGCTGAAAATTCCCGTGAATATGGTATTGCTGAACAAACAATTTATATATGGAAAAAGAAATAATTCGTCTGCGTCAAGAGAGCGAAATTTTAAAGAAAGCCTGGAATAATTATGCAAAGTGGAGATTAGCAACCAGTATTTGCAGTTAATCTCCACTCTTATGGGTATTCATTTTTTCAGTTAACTTCATCCGTAGTTCTTATATTCGCGAAGTCAACTTACACAGTAAATTCCTCTTCGTCAAAAGCGAAAGCGAAGAACTCCTAATTCTTCAATATTAATTGTTTATTATTTAATAGATATACTTCATCGGCCAATTTCTCAACAAAATAAGGATCGTGGGAAGTAAATAGAACCGTTCCATCGTATGCCTTTATTAATTCTTCCAATGCTTCAATAGTTGTCAAATCGATAAAATTAGTTGGCTCATCTAAAATCAAGACATTGGACGGTTTAGTAAAGGCCGCGGCTAGTGAAATTCGTGTTGATTCACCTCCACTTAGAGAAGTCAACGGTTTTCCAATATCTGTTTGAGAGAATCCTAGATTATTCAAAATACTTCGAACAACTGCTTCTGAATACTCCGTACGCTCTATTAAGTAGTGCAAAATACTCTCTGATCCACTAAATTTATAATCCATCTGGCGATACACTGAAAAGGTAACCTTGGGAGAAAGAATAATTCCTTCACCATTTGACACGATATGATTTAATAGCGTTGTTTTTCCAGTCCCGTTATCTCCAACAATAGCAATTTTCTTTTCCAATGAAAATTGGAAATCGCACTTCTCCAGTAACACCCCCTCCTCATTTTTTAAGGATACCTGCTCTCCGCGTATAGGAAATTTGTTATGAATTTCGACTGATTTAACCTTCGGAAATAGAATTTGCTTTTTGCTCTTGTATTGGCTAGGTTCATCTAACTGGGCTAAACGAGACGCCATTGATTTAGCTGATTTTTGAAGACTTTTTTGGACAGTATCCTTTTGTTTCGAAGAGGATAGACGGTCAGGACGGACATTCTGCTTTTTTTTCTTAGCGGATACTTTTTCAGCTTTAGCCGCCTGCTCCTTTTTTTGAGAAATCGCGGCTTCCAACTTCTTTTTTTCTTTCGCATAGTTATCCGTTGCTCGTTGCTGCTCCAATTCTTCGATTTCTTTTTGCTGCTTATAAGCGTCGTAGTTACCAATATACTCAGTAACCTGACCATCTTTAACCTCCCAAATTTTAGTAGCCAGCTGATTTAGAAAATAGCGTTCATGACTAACAAAAATAAGTGTGCCATAATAATATCTTAGTTCTTCAATTAAATAGTCAACGCCATTACGATCTAAATGAGTAGTCGGCTCATCTAGCAACAAACCCATTTGATAAGTAGACAGTGTTTCAGCTAAGCGATACTTAGTCTCTTCACCGCCGCTTAATGTGTTGAGCTCATTTTTAGGAACTTTAAAACGACTAACCAGCTCCCAATCAATCCTCTCTGAATCGCTGACCTTAGTTACTTCTGGTATTTGTGAAAAATAACTGAAAGAAACTTCCCGTTGAATAGAACCAGTTTCTGGTACTATTTCGCCTTGTATTAGCTTCAACAGAGTAGATTTTCCCGTCCCATTATCACCAACGATACCAATACGATTATTTTCATAAGCGGTCAATTCTTGGATATTTACTACTTCTTTTGTACCATAATTTTTTCGGACATTCGTTAATTTGACTGCTAAGTTTTCCATTATTTTCCTTCTCTTTCCTCTCAGGTAAAAGAGCACACAAAAAGGATAGTCTAGGACTATCCTTAGATTTCTATATTCAGGAAAAGTACACACTAACCCCTTGAAATCGCTCTTTCCAAGACTTTTGAATTTATTTAATTAGCTATTCAAAAGGTCAAAACGCAATTTCATGGATGCAGTCATAATTCACAATCTCTTCTCTAGTTTATTTAGTACTATAATGCTATCGTACTCTGAGTAGAAAGTAAAGAGTAATTCAAACTTTTTCTCTGTATCAACGATCTAATGATTTACTTAGATGTTTAACTGTCCAGAGATGGATTATATCTTCCTTCACTCATCCCGCTCTTCAAACTCCAGCAGATAATGATCAAACTGACCGTTTTCTATGATCTTCATTTCGATCGTATCCCATTCCTTATGGTTCAGAAGTTTTTGAACCAGCTCGTTTTCGATTTCCGCTTTGGTTATCGTGCCTACATCGTGATAATCTATCTCAGACAGATCGTTGATTTTGTTTCCTTCTTCATCTTCTGCATAGCTTGAGTAAATGTCGTAATCGACCACAATCTTATTATCTTTCCGCGTATCTCTTACTAAATCTTCTATGCGAGCGATTTCATAGCCAAAATACCTCAATGCTTCTTCTATTTCTTCGTCATCCCAGCCGTAGTGAGGCTCATTTTTTTCAAGAATTTGTTGAATATCTTCTTTTTGTTCTTCAGTTAAACACAAAAATAGTCCAATCACCGATTAGATGATTAGACTTCATAAGAATAATATATATTTATATTTTCATATATTACTTCAGCAATTCAAAAAAGACATTGAAAAACTATGACTGATCTTGTAATGAAATAAACTCATCCACTTCGAAAAGCTCCGGCATCGAGCAAAGTGCGCCTTTCTTTGTGGTTACCAATGAGGCTGCTGCATTAGCGAACGTCAACATCTCAGCTAATTGTTCTTTCGTTAATTCTTTCAGACCATGGTCAAGAATAGAATTTAGTATGCACCCACAAAAAGTATCCCCTGCACCAGTAGTTTCGATGGTCTGTTCATTCTTAAAAGCACGAACTTCAATCATATCTTCCTCGTAATAAGCGCGACTTCCTCTATCTCCCATCGAAACAAGGATCAATTTAATCGGATATTTATCTCTGATTTTTCTTACCCCTTTTGAGTAATCCTCTTCTCCTGTAAGCCATTGAATCTCGTTGTCTGATATTTTAAGAATATCACAATAGCTAAGCCCAACTTCTACTTGCTTTCTAGCCTCTTCTAAATTCTCCCACAATGGTTCACGGATATTTGGATCAAAGGAAATCAGGCAATCATTGCTTTTGGCGATAGCCAGCGCCTTTTTCGTGGCATTGCGTACTCCTTCATGGGTCATGGAAAGTGTTCCAAAATGAAAAATCTTTGATCGTTTGATTACCTCTTCGTTTACTTCCTGTTCAATTAATTGCATATCTGCTCCTGGATTGCGGCAAAAAGTAAAATCTCTGTCCCCGTCTTCCCCATTATGCACAAAGGCTAAGGTGGTATGAACATACTTATCAAAGGACAAATTACTCATATCGATACCCAATTTTTCGGCTTTTTCTTTCAAAAACCAGCCAAAATTATCATCACCGACTTTTCCTATGAACGCTACATTGCGATCGAATTTTCTTAGCATCGCTAATACGTTACATGGTGCCCCACCAGGATTCATTTCCAATAATGGATTGCCTTGTTCACTCAGACCATTTTGAGTAAAATCAATTAAAATCTCGCCCAGAGCGGTTACATCAATCGTTTTCATTTTCATCCTCCATATTCAAATGCTCGAAGATATGTATTTTCTTCGAGCATTTGGCTACATTGTTTTCGTTAATTCCCACGTATCAAGCTGATTGATCACAAGTGTGCCCTCAGCAACAGAAACATAGTTCTTATTTTGATCCTCTTTAGCAAAAACATTTAGACTGTGATTCGTTTTATAGTCATCTGTGAAAATCTCTATAGAGGATTGATCTACAAACAAATGAATCTTTAGTGTTGCTTTATCCTTTAGTAGCAAATTACTTTTTGTAGTTCCTCGGCTCCAATCATCTGAGTTGTCGCGAGAAATTGTTAGAATCTGCTTTCTTAAATTGAATGTCGCAACCGTAGCTAGATGATCGTCGCTCCTCAAGCGCAGCTCAAAGGAATCAGCGGTACTGTTAGCAAGATCAATCGTCATTTTCAGTTCAAAACAATTGCCTTTAGCTGTCGGAATCAAGAATTCGCCTTTTTCAATAATGGACTTTTCATGAATCGCTTCGGCTGATTTTCGAATAGATCGCAGCTCTTCTATAGGCACAAACTTCACTGTATTATCCGAATCAAGGATTGCTTCTCGCGGAAGGTTAAAAGAACCACACCAGCCTTCTTTGAAGGTTGGTCCCCAATCCTTCCACCATGGCATCCAATCCCAACCATTCGCCCAAGCAACAAGTATGCGTCTGCCGGATTGATCCACAAATGATTGCGGCGCATAATAATCAAATCCCCAATCAATATTTCCTACAGTTGTATAATTGAATTTACCAGTTTCATAATTCATATCTCCGACTAAATAAATACTCGTTCGTTCCTTCACTCCCATTGGAGAAAACGTTAGAACATACTTTTCTCCGTTGGCATTTTTCAATGGGAAAAAATCGGGGCATTCCCACATATAGCCAAATTCTCCTCGACTTTCTGCAAGAACATTAAAGAAGTCCCAATCCTCTAAATTTTTTGAACGATACAATAGTGCTTGTCCAAGCTCATCCTTTTTCCCACTACATACCAAATAGAAATAATCTTCATGCTTCCAAACTTTTGGATCGCGAAACTCGCCCACATCATAACCAGTTGGCGGAGCAGCAATAACCGGATTCTTTTCACTTTTGACAAAATGGATACCATCATCGCTGTAGGCCATACACTGATTTTGAACAAACCCGTCTCCGTAGTTTGTGGAAGCCGTATATAAAAGGTAGAGCCGCCCCTCATATTCGATCGCACTTCCAGAGAAACAGCCACCTTTAGGATGATTGTCATAGGTTTCGCTTGGTGCCAACGCAAGAGGTAAGTATTCCCAGTGCAGCATATCATCACTGATTGCATGTCCCCAGTGCATGGATCCCCAATAGGAGTCATAAGGATTGTATTGATAGAAGAAATGGTATTTACCTTTAAAATAAATGAGCCCATTCGGATCATTTAGCCAGCCTTCTTCAGCCATAAAATGGTACTTTTGGCGCATTGCTCCCTTCCCCACTTCTGACCTTTTCTTATCTATTTCAGCTTGAGCACGAACAATATTTTTTTTCATTAATTCAATGGACAAGAGAATCCCTCCTAACTTTAACGATCACTTTTCAGCGATAAAACTACTTCGTACACTTAATTCTCAATTCTGTCTTTGGATCAAAGAAATGTCCCTTTGAGATTTCTAACGCTAAGCGAACAACCTCACCTGGACGATGGAAGTCTCTAGCATTAACTTTGGAGACAAATTCTGTTTCATCAATTTTGCTATATAACAACGTTTCTGATCCTAAAAGCTCTGACACGACAATCGTTGCATCTATTGCTGACTCAATAACTGAATCCAAGACGATCTGTTCACTTCGAATATCTTCTGGCCGAATACCGAAAATCAAGTCTTTTCCTTCATAGCCCTTAGCCACGAGCACTTTATTCTCACCTTCTGGCACTTTTAACTTGAAATTTCGTCCACTAGTAATGTAGCCATTTTTTAAGGTCACATTGAAAAAATTCATTGCAGGTGAACCAATGAAACTTGCAACAAAGACATTTTCAGGTAAATCATACACTTCTTTAGGACTACCAATCTGTTGGATCAAACCATCCTTCATAATAACGATCCGATCCGCCATTGTCATCGCTTCTGTCTGATCATGAGTGACATAAATGGTCGTCGTTCCTAAGCGTTGATGCAGCTTTGCGATTTCAGCACGCATGGATACACGTAGTTTGGCGTCCAAATTAGACAAAGGTTCATCCATCAAAAAGACTTGAGCATCACGGACGATCGCACGACCTAAAGCGACACGTTGACGTTGTCCGCCAGATAAAGCCGCGGGTTTTCTCTTTAGATACTCCGTTAAGCCTAAAATTTCCGCCGCTTCTTCTACCTTCTTTTTAATCTCATCTGTTGGATATTTTCTGAGCTTTAAACCAAAGGCCATATTGTCAAAGACGGTCATATGTGGATAGAGCGCATAATTTTGAAAGACCATTGCGATATCCCGATCCTTTGGTGCTACATTATTGATGACTCTATCACCAATTTTCAATTCTCCTTCAGTGATATCCTCAAGGCCTGCTACCATTCGAAGAGTTGTAGATTTCCCACAACCAGAAGGTCCTACAAAGACGATAAATTCCTTTTCATCAATTTCTAAATTGAAATCAATTACGGTATAATTCTCCGCATTTGAATATTTTTTATAAATATGTTGCATGGAAAGTGTTCCCATCGTTTTTACCCTCACTTTTTTACTATTAAGCACGGCTAAACCTTAAAGCTAGTTTAATAGTACTTATCTAAATTCGTTCAAGATAGAATTCCTAACTGGAATCGGAGTTGCTCTAAAGGCATTGTCCTCTTTATCCAGTTCAACTTGCGCTTCAGAACCAGAGTCGAGCACCGTATTTCCAAAGGACTGTTTTTCAATTAATACTGTCTTGACCTCAAGTGCCTCAGTTGCATCATTGGTCAATAGGGCTTCTACTTGTGATGCAAAACAGGAATCACTGGATGTTAATTCTGCTTTTGTAGCGACCACATGATTAGTTGAAATATAATTTCCATTGCCAGCTACAATATGGATAATTACAGGGATCGCTCCTTTGGGTGAAATTTGATCCTTGTCAATAATTTCAGAAAAATGGTTTCCAATTACTGTGTTGCTGTTACCATTAATTGATAAAAGCCCAAAGGTATCATCTAAACCGTTATTCCGCCCTTGCAATGGTGCCCAAGGCTCATGATCATGCAAAAGATGGTTGGATGAAATAGAATTTTCGGAGCTATTTTTATCTAAAATAACCATTCCTGGGTAAAAGGCATGAAGCCTGTTATTGCTAATAAGTGAGCGTGTAACTCCTTCAAGATGAATACTGCTCGCTCCTCTAGGAAAAACATTATTTGCAGTCACTAGCAGGCCACCAAAATTCTCTGCATAAATGGAATAGCCCTTGAAACCTGCACCAATCAAATTATCTGTTACCTTCGACGCCTGTCCCCAACCGCGTAATTCTATACAGCTCCCACATTCCGCGATAAAATTATCATGAATCGTAAGGGCATCCGAGTGATAGGAAATAATTCCATGCTCCAAATAGACAAATCCCATACCTGTAATTCGAAACGAATCATTCGCACTGGCAACGTGTATTCCCGTTTTCCCATTTGTATAAGTGTTTTCTGGATTCGTTTCATCCGAACCATCATCGACAAAATGTAAGCCGTCGATACAAAAATTTGAAAATTCAACAGAACTAATTCGGGGATCACCGCTACGCTGAATATAGAATGCAGCCCCAGCAGCCTCTTCTTTCGATGCCCCCGACAGATCAACAAGAATGCGACTGCCGCCAGGCCAAAGCTCATGCAGATCACTCCATTCATCCTCTGGCACATTATAGCGGATACTAGAAGAAGTAAAGCCATGCCCAGAACCCATGATCTTTAAGAAGCTAACATCAATAACGATTTGTGTTTTCAAGTGATAATCACCTGGTGGAATATAGATGACTGCTCCTGGTTTCCCTCCATCATTTTCATCAATCTCTTTTTGTCTTTTTTTAATGTCTAAAAGAATACTGTTAATGACTTCACCAATATCGTTAAATGGATCTCCCATTGCCCATTTGGTTACATCATAATAATTTTTACTCACCATTACTCCTCCTGATGAGCGATTCTTTAATTAGAATCGCTCTTTTGTTCCTTCTTATTAGCTCTTAACTGAACCTGCGGTAATCCCTTGAACAATGAATCGCTGTGCTACGATTGACAAAACCATTACTGGCAAACTAAAAAGTAGAGCTCCCGCACACATCGGACCCAAGTCCATACTATAAGCGGATAAAAATTCGGATAATCCCACCGTAAATGTTTTTGCCTCTGTACTAGTCAATAACAACGACAATAAGAATTCATTCCAAGATAGAAATAGCGTAAATACAAAGGCTGTAGCCAAACCTGGGGTACAGATCGGTAAGATGATTCGAATAAATGTCTGGAGACTGGAGGCTCCATCCATACAAGCCGCTTCATCAATACTCGTTGGAATCCCTTCATAGAAACCGAGCATGACCCACATAACAAAAGGCATATTTATCGCTGCATAAACGATAATTAAGGCAACTCTCGTGTCATACAAACCAAGATTTGTAATCAACTCATAGATCGGTACAGCAATACTCGATGTCGGAATCATTTTTAAACACAACACGACAATAATCAAAAAGGTGGCAATCTTAGCTCCTGAACGTTGAATCGCATAAGAAGATAACGCCCCTAAAATTACTGCAATCAAAGTACTGCAAACAGCAACTAAAAAACTATTTAAAATGTAGTGAAAAGCTGGCATCCGTTCGAACAAACCCGTGAAATTTTCCACAGATAGAACCGTTGGAAAAAATTTAGCAGGAATTGAAACAACCTCAGCACCTGGCTTGAAGGATGAACTAATCAAGTACAGATAGGGAAACAGCCAGACTACAGCACAGACAATCGCCAAAATTATCAGTAATTTACTTTGAACACTTCTTTTTTTCTCCACTTGCTATCCCCTCCTACACCGATTGTTTTTTCTTCGGGTTCCATAATCCTTGCATAAACACAAGAGTGAACACAACGAGTACTACCACAAGTATTAATGCCATCGCACTTGCATACCCGACTTTGTTGTATCTGGTCAGCGTTTTATAGATGACAACACTGATAAGTTCTGATGAATTGTTCGGCCCACCCTGCGTCATCGCCCAAACAATATCAAACGTTCTTGCCGCATCAATAATTCGGATGGATAATGCGGTTAATAATACTGGTTTAATATTTGGTAGTTTGATTTTAATAATTTTTTGCCACCAATTTGCCCCATCAATTGTAGCTGCTTCAATCATGCTTCCATCAAGTCCTTGAAGACCGGCAAGAATCATCAGCATCATGAACGGGGTCGTTAACCAAATATCCGCAAAACAACAAGCCAATAACGACCATTTCTCATCCGCAAGCCAAAGGATCTGGTTCGAATTTTCAAGAAGACCAACATTTACTAATAGTTGATTGATAATGCCAAACTGCGCGCTCAGCATTAATTTCCAAATCAAACCAGCCACTAGCGGTGCAATCATTAGTGGGGTCAAAATGAGTGAACGGATGACCTTGTTTCCTTTAAAGTTTTCTTCAAAAATCAACGCTAGGATCGTTCCTACTATTAGTTCGACAACAACAGCAATAAAGATGTAGACAAGCGTATTTTTTAACGGCTGTAAAAAGCTTTCATTTCCAAAAGCTTTCATATAATTGTCAAAACCAACAAACTCCTTCATACCATTTGGATCAAAGCTATATAGACTGTCAAAAGCCATTTTGAAAATCGGGTAAATCATAAAAATCCCCATAAATAATGCGCCTGGTAAAAAGAAGGCAAGCACGGTTTTTCTGGATATCAACTGCATGTTTTTTCCTCCTTGTTCTTGTCTTACTCTATGATGGTCTCAATTTCGGTTTTCGCATCTTTAAGAGCATCCTTAGGAGTCGCTTTTCCAGATAACGCCGACTGAACAGCTTTCGCTAGCACTTCTTCAATTTCTGTCCAATAAGGAGTAGCAGGTCTATTTTGAGAGTATTCATTATCTAACGTTTCTAATACAGCCCCAAGATGCTCATCGCCTGCTTGTGTTTCATACTTTTCATATACAGACGTTCTCCCTGCAATCTTCAACGAACCTTCAGTCATGTATTTCTCGTTATTGTCATACATAAATTTCAGATATTCGATGGCTGCCTCTTGATTCTCAGAATTTTTCATCACACATTGATACCATGGCCCTGTTGTAGCGGCTACACCAGCAGAACCGCCAATCATTGGTGCTACACCAACTTTATCCTTATTCAGTTCATAAGCAGCTGGATATTGATGACTCCAGTTTAATTGCATCGCTAGTTTTCCATTATTAAACATTTCCTGAGCCTCAGTAGATGCGACAGATAGTGTTTCTTCAGGCGCGTAGCCCTTTTCATAGAGATCACATAGATATTGCAATGCATCAACATAAGGCTTTTCATCAACCAGTACTTCATTATCCTTACCTAAAACTAACGGTTTTGCTCCAGCCTGAGATGCTTGATCAAGGAAACTACAAACCGTATCCCCAGATGCCATCCCGAAAACGGCGGTTCCATACATATCATCTTTCGTAAAGAATTCCGCACATTCTTTGTATTCTTCCCAAGTAGTAGGGACTTTTAAATCGTGACCATATTTCTTGTTGAATTCTGTTTTATTTTTCTCATCTTCAAAGAGATCTTTTCTATAAATGAGTACCTTACTATTGATCCACATCGGAAGTCCTAGCAGCTTATCATTCAACGTT
>NZ_JCAFYN010000076.1:0-10854 GCF_059374735.1 Enterococcus sp. GPZ-007
TGTGTATTGAAAGTGAAATGAAAGTGTTTTTAATCATCACTAAGAATAGCGATTAGCAGTAAAGATAGGAAAAGGTATCTTCAATTATTAATTTATTTTTAAGAGAAATTTTTGATTGAAGAATTTTGAATAGTTAAAAAAACAGAAAGCGAAATAATTAAGAAAAGAGTAGTGTTATTTTTAGAGTTTTTTGTCGCTATTTTTTTATGAATCATAAGTTTTAATAATATTGAATATTCTTTTCCAAGAAGAAAATAGGGCGAAAGGCCTATTGTGAAAAAGATAAAGGGAAATTCAAAGGTTAATTCTAGCCAACTCAATATTCATATCACCCTATTTTGACGAAAAGAATGAATTTTGTTAATAAAAATCGTTTAAAATCACAAGAGTTATATGTTCTAAATTTTTATGAATCATTTCGAAAAGTGTTGTTTAAAAATGATAATTGAATTATTTTATCTAAGAAAAGTTTTTTTAACCCAAAATTTTTATCAATAATTCTAATTGTGATTAGTGAAATATAAGCTTTTTGGTAGCGTAAGAAGGAATGCCAGTGTAAACTAACATTGTAACAAGTAATAATTATATTGTTAATTAATAAAAACTTCCGAGTCAATTGATTGGAAACTTATTTTTAATAATGAAAAAGGGGAATAATGTGATGCAAGTATTAATTTTAACGCACAATATTTTAGTTGAGAGACCATTAGTGGAAAAAATGCAACGCTTAAACATCGAAGTTTTAAGCTCCGCAAAACTACTAACCATGCTTCAAGCAAAACAAGTACCATTAGAAGTGATGAGCTTTTTTGACATTCTAATTGTCAGCGAAACGATTTCTGATCAAGAATTGACAATTATTTTGGAAGAAGTTGGTGAAAAATTCACGATAATCAGAGAAACTGATCGTTTGCCTCAACAAGAGGAAAAAGCTGATTGGGAGGCGCAAGGTATTGATGAGTGGTTGCTTGAAGAAGAGACGCTTAGCGGGTTAAGAGAGAAACTTGCTGAGAAAACACTGAAGGAGTCCGTATACTCAATCGGTTTTGGTGTGAGACCACAACAAGAAGAAGACGAATATGAAAAACGTCCAATTCCTTTATGGAACCTAACTCGTTCAGAACGTGAGATGTTGAGTACATTGATCTCAACGAAGGAAGCTCCAATCAGTCGAAATGATTTGGCTGTCAAAATTTGGGGAGATAGTGACTCGGCTAGCCACATGACTCGGCTATCAACAATTATCAAGCATCTTCGCAACAAGCTTAAGATTGACGGAGTTGAATATGACGTTATCCGTACCAATTGGGGTGAAGGTTATCAATTGTCTAAAGTCTTCTTCGATCATTACATCGTTGATGATCGGATTATGGAAGAAATCAAAACAGGTAATTAAATCCTATTCTGACTATAGAAGCATTTAATTTATAAATGTTTCTATAGTCTTTTTTTCTTATTTATAGAATACTAGCTCATTCTATTTTTCAAAAAAACTTTTTCTTGCTAAACTAAAGTAAAAGAATAAAGGAGTGTAAATTAATGGAAAAACGTGTAATAATCATGAACTTTGACGTTGAATCAAAAGCATATGAGGCCTTCTCAAAAGCCAAACGATTGCATATGAACAAATCTTTTAAGGGAGAGCAAATGGCTGTCGTCCATCATTCTAATGATGGAGAACATAAATTTGAGATAGAAGACTTTTTAGATTTTACTGGCAGCAATAAGAGTTCTACCGGTGGTTTAATTGGTATGATGGTTGGTATTCTTGGCGGACCAATAGGCATTTTATTAGGCTGGTTCACAGGAGGAATGATCGGAGCAACTCAGGATGCAAAAGAAGTTCGCGAAGCCACTGGTGTTTTCGAATTTTTAATTGATAAAATTGGTGAAGGTGATACGGCTTTGTTGTTAATCGCTGAAGAAGACGATAATCGTCCGTTGAATCAGTTAATCATGATGGAACTAGGTGGAGAAATCACACGCCTCGAGTATGATGATGTGGAAGCTGAAGTGAAAAAAACTCAGGAAATGGCAAAAGTCTCAAAGGACAAATCTGAGGATGATACAAATTCAGAAGAAAATTGAAAGAGAAATAAAATATCTTTTATTTGGATTGCACTATGCGAGGCTTTCTTCTAGAATAAGATTAATTTGATAGAAAGTCAGGAGAATTATGGAATTAGAATTTTTAGGGACAGGTGCAGGTGTGCCTGCAAAGCATCGAAATGTCAGCGGATTAGCCCTGAAGCTATTAGACGAACGCAATGCCATCTGGTTATTTGATTGCGGTGAAGGAACTCAAATGCAGATTTTGAGAACGAACATCAAACCGCGTAAAATTGAAAAGATATTTATTTCCCATTTACATGGAGATCATATCTTCGGTTTGCCAGGCTTATTAAGCAGTCGTTCTTTTCAAGGTGGAGAGGAACCAATCGAACTTTATGGTCCGAGTGGTTTAGAAAATTATGTGCGAACTTCTTTGCAAGTAACAAAGACGCATTTATCCTATCCGCTTCATTTCATCGAATTAAGCGAAGGTGTCATTTTTGAAGATAAACAATTCATGGTTGAGTGTATGTTATTAGAGCACGGTGTTGAAAGCTACGGTTTTCGTGTGAAAGAAGCAGATCATGAGGGCATGCTACAAGTCGACAAATTATCCAAGCTAGGAATTCCTGCTGGCCCAATCTATGGGAAACTAAAAAAAGGACAAAAAGTTACATTATCAGATGGACGAATAGTAGACGGAAGAGATTTTGTTGGTGAGAGTAAAAAAGGCCGAATCGTTACAATCTTTGGCGATACCCGTTATACAAGTAAATCAGCTAGTTTTGCTAAAAATAGCAATGTGATCGTACACGAGAGTACCTTTAATAAAAATGAGGCAAAACTTGCTAAGGCTTATTTTCATTCTACAACTCATCAGGCAGCGACTATTGCTAAAGAAGCCCGCGCTAAGAAATTGATGTTAACGCATATTTCTGCGAGATATTTAGCAAAAGAAGCGAAGGAATTGGAAGAAGAAGCTCGTGAGGTTTTTCCAAACACTCAGATTGCTAAAGATTTCGATATTGTTGATATTCCATTCTCATAAGAAGCAGATAAAAAACATAGTTAGAAAGTAGGGAACTGCATGGATTTAACGGATAAAGTCGTCGTTGTGACAGGAGGTTCCGCGGGTCTAGGCGAGCAAATTTGTTATGAAGCTGCTAGACGCGGAGCTATTGTCGTCACTTGTGCACGTAGGATCAATCTAATTGGACAAGTGAAGGAGCATTGTAGTGAGTTGAGCGGAAAAGATGCTTTTGCATTTCAACTAGACATCGCCGATCCCGACAGTGTCGAAGCTGTAATCGAAAAAATCTCAGATGAAGTAGGCAATGTTGATGTTTTAGTGAATAATGCGGGGTTCGGTTTATTTGAAAACTTCATTGACTTTGATTTAACTGCGGCGCAGAAAATGTTTGAGGTTAATGTTTTAGGTATGATGTATTTTACACAAAAGATTGCTATCTCGATGGTTAACAATAAAAGTGGACATATCTTCAACGTAGCATCGATGGCTGGAAAAATGGCGACACCAAAATCAACTGTCTATTCAGCAACAAAGTTCGCCGTACTGGGTTTTTCAAATGCTTTACGTTTAGAATTACGACCAGCAAATATCTATGTAACAACGATCAATCCGGGACCGATCGCTACGGAATTCTTCGACAAAGCTGATCCAAGTGGCAGCTACCTCGAAAACCTAGGTGGCATCGTATTGGATCCCCAAAAATTAGCTAAAACGATCGTGAATAAAATGGGTAAATCGACTCGCGAAATTAACCGTCCATTCATCATGGAGGGTGCCAGTCTATTTTACGGTTTATTCCCTCGTATCGGAGACTTTTTAGCAGGTGGGCTATTCAATAGGAAGTAGGAATGTGAATGAAAAAGCAGTGGAAGGTATTTTTAGGTTTTATTTTAGTCTTAATAATTGTGATCTTTGCACTTTCTAATAGTCAAGAAATTCCAGTAAATTTTCTGATCAATAAAATTTATTTATCGCTAGTTCTAGTAATCATCGGTTCGGCTTTAATAGGAGCATTAATTGTCTTACTGACTTCAGGTGCAACTATGTTTCAACAGCGTAAAGAAATCAAACAATTGAAAGAGCAGATTCAAAGTTACGAAACCAGCAATGAGCAAAAGCTGGCTGAAGAAAAAGCTGCCTTTCAACGCGAACAAGAAAATGAAGTTGCAGTACTAAAAGCAAATTATGAAAGTCTATTAAAAGAAAAAGATCAAGCATTGGCAGCGTTGGAAAATTCGCAGCCGGAAAAGAAAAATCAACATCCCGTTGATTATTATGATTAGTAAAGGAGATCTTAGTTGAAAACTAAGGTCTTCTTCTCTTTCTTGTCTGATTCTTTTTTGCTATACTAATACGGTTGGGAAGTGATACAGTGAAAAAATCAAACTTCGATTGGCAGTTCAGAGACACAAGTCCAATTGACTCGGCTTTCAGAGAAGAAATGTTGAATCAAGGCTATAGTGAAACCTTTGCTGAACTTTTATGGAATCGAAATATACATACACTTGAAGACTTTTCTAAGTTGATGAGGGCGAGTATTGATGAGTTGCATGATCCATTCTTGATGTACGATATGGACAAAGCAGTAGAACGTATTCAAAATGCTATCATGGAAAGTCAGCCGATTTTGATATACGGGGACTATGATGCGGATGGGATTACCAGTACTTCTATTATGCTTGAAACTTTAGAAATGATCGGTGCCGATGTTCATTACGTACTACCGAATCGTTTCATTCATGGTTATGGTCCAAATAAGGAACTATTCGCAGAGAAGATTAATGCCGGAATACAATTGATCATTACTGTGGACAACGGGGTTGCTGGTAATGAAGCAATCGACTATGCCAATTCACGAGGTGTTGATGTGATTGTTACAGACCATCACGAGATGCCTCCAGTATTGCCGGATGCTTATTGCATTGTTCATCCGCGTCATCCTAATGGTCAATATCCTTTTGGTGAGCTAGCTGGTGCGGGCGTCGCCTTCAAATTAGCGACCGCATTATTGGAAGAAGTGCCGCTCGAAATGCTGGATCTTGTTACGATAGGGACTGTCGCAGATTTAGTTTCAATGACCGGAGAAAATCGGAATCTAGTGAAATTAGGATTGCAAGCGATTAAGCAAACACAACGTATAGGGCTGTTGGAGCTACTAAAGGTTAGCGGAGTAGAACTGCAGAAAGTTGATGAAATAAGTATCGGTTTTAGCTTAGGACCACGACTAAATGCGATTGGACGATTGGGAGATCCAAATCCAGCAGTTGAATTAATGACTACCTTTGATGAAGAGCTTGCACACGAACTGGCTGAAAAGTTGGATCAAATTAATAATGAACGGAAGCAGATCGTTCAGAAGACAACAGAAGAAGCGGCTGTGCTAGTGAATTCCGAAGATGCAGTCCATTTAATTGCGGCAGAAGGATGGAATCCTGGTGTTTTGGGGATCGTTGCAGGGAATATTTTAAAGCAAACTGGACGGCCAACAATTATTCTATCGATCGATGAAAACGGTGTGGCAAAAGGATCTGGTCGAAGTATTGAGGCGCTAGATTTATTTAAGATGTTGAATACAATGCGAACCGAATTCACTCATTTTGGTGGACATGCCGCAGCAGTCGGATTGACAATGCCAGCAGAGAATATTCCTGCCCTCCAGAAAATGATGAACGATTATATTTCTATCGAACAAATTGATCTGACTAAGGGCTCCACACTATTGATCGATGAATCTTTACCGTTATCAGCAATTAATTTGAAATTTGTCGAAGAACTGAAAAAGTTGGCACCGTTTGGGACGGATAATCCAGCTCCGTATTTCTTAGTGGATGGTAATGTTAGTTTCTTTAAAAAAATCGGCAGTGATCAGCAGCATGTTAAGTTTTCCTTGAAGAATGGAGATAATCAGCTGGACGCGATTGGTTTTGGGTTCGGAGCTGACGGGGAAGAGATTCAGCAACCAGAAACAAGGTTCGTTGGTGATCTTGAGATTAATGAATGGAATGGGCAAAAAAAGGTTCAATTACGATTGATTGATTTTTCTTCCAATGGTTTGCAGGTAATTGATCGCCGGGCGAAATATACATGGAAGCAAAAAATTGATAGTGATCAAGTACTCTACCTTGCATTTCACGCCAAAACTCAAAAACTCTTTTCAAAAGATTTAGAAATACCTGTTACTTTGTATGATCAGTCGATCTCTTTAATGCAATTCGATCATTTAGTAGTTCTCGACTGCCCTGATCAAAAAGAACTGCTTAAGGAGATTGTTAAGAATGGCAATTTTGAGCGTGTTTATTTGTACCTTTATAGTCCAGATGAGGCTTATCTGAATGGCTTACCCAGTCGAAAACAATTTACTGAGCTCTATCAATTTTTCCGAAAACAACCGAGAGTGGACATTCGCTTTAAATTAAAAGTTGTTTCGAATTACTTAAGAATTCCAGAAAAATTGCTTGTATTCATGATTCACGTGTTTTCTGAGTTAAAATTTGTTACAATAGACGACGGCGTTTTGCAAATGGTTGAGTCTCCACAGACGCGGGCTTTCGAAGAGAGCGATATATACCAAAAACGCATGGCACGAATTGATAGTGAAGAATTTTTATTGATGAATGATATTCAAACGATTAGAAATTGGCTGAAAAGCTAGGAGGAAATACCGAAATGAATTTGAAAGATTATATTGCTAGTATCCCAGATTATCCTAAAGAAGGGATCATTTTCCGCGATATTTCACCACTTATGGCGGACGGAGAAGCATATCGTGAAGCAACCAAACAAATCGTCAACTACGCAAATGAAAAACAAATCGACATGGTAGTTGGACCAGAGGCGCGAGGATTTATTGTGGGCTGTCCGGTGGCATTTGAATTAGGCTTAGGTTTCGCACCGGTGCGTAAGCCAGGTAAATTACCTCGCGAAGTTATTGAAGTAGAATATGAAAAAGAATATGGCACAGACACTTTGACGATCCATAGTGATGCGATTAAACCAGGACAACGTGTATTGATCACTGATGATCTGTTAGCTACCGGCGGAACAATAAAGGCGACGATTGAATTAGTTGAGAAACTCGGCGGAATCGTAGTTGGGTGTGCTTTCTTGATCGAACTTGAAGAATTACATGGTCGTGACAAAATTCAAGGGTACGATATTTTAACTTTAATGAACTATTAAGAATAGATTGCTGGAGAAATAATCTCCAGCTTTTTTACTATTCAAAATTAAAAAAAGCTGCTAGATTTTATCCAGCAGCTTGAAAATTGAAATTAAGCCGATTTGTGATAATGATGATCATAAGTCACATAATAAAAATCTTCGGCAGGTTCTTTATAGTAAAACTCTTCATCTATATTATCATCATCGTATTGACGTTCAGCGTAATGCTGAGCATACTTGCGTTCATCCCACAACATAAACCAGACAAGAAACAAACCAGAGAAAATGACGATCGTAGCTAAGGAACCTAACTTACCAATCAATAAACCTAGTAACAATACAGCGATAATCAAACCAAATCTTCTTACTGCTTTCATCAATAATCACTCCTAATAATAATACGAACGTGTGTTTGTATAATCATTATACGAATGTTTGTTCGTTTTGTAAAGAAAAAAATAATCGGAAGTAAATTCCGATTAATAGATATGATTACGGTACAAGCCGACAACTTTTCCAAGAATAGATACATTGTCGAAAATTAATGGTGCTAACTCATCATTTTCTGGTTGCAAGCGAATGTAATCAGCTTCGCGGTAAAACCTCTTACAAGTCGCTTCATTATCGTCAGTCATAGCGATTACGATTTCACCATTGGTCGCTGTCGATTGCTTTCTAACAATGACATGGTCACCATCGTAGATCCCCGCATTAATCATACTATCTCCACGAATCGTCAACATGAATAGGCTGCCTTCCTCACTTGAAAGATCTGGAGGAACTGGGAAGAAATCTGATGCTTCTTCTACTGCTAAAATTGGCTCCCCGGCGGTAACAACCCCTAACATAGGTATAACTTGCGGGGTAGCTCCAATTTTTTCTAAACCAACCATAGTTAATTCGATTGCTCTTGGTTTTGTTGGGTCTCGCTGGATCCAACCTTTCTTTTCTAATCTGGATAAATGGCCATGGACTGTAGAAGTAGATGAAAGATTTACAGCTTCTCCGATTTCTCTCACAGTTGGTGGATAACCTTTATTTTCAACGCGTTCATGAATGAAACGTAAAACTTCTAACTGTTTTGTTTCCGTTCTTTTTGCCAATGCCCGCACCTTCTTTCGTTTTTTTTAGTGTAGCATAGTTATTCAAACAAATCAAACAAGCGTTCGTATTTCTTGGTACTTTCAACTTATTTTTTTTTATGTATAATTATAAGGGGAAAAGAGGTGCTAAGGATGATCAATGATGAAACAATTGCAAGAATTAACGAATTAGCAAAGAAAAAGAAAACCGTGGGTTTAACAGATGCAGAAGCACATGAACAAAAGGTTTTGCGTGAAGAGTACATTGCTTCATTTCGTAGCGGAATGCGCCATCACATAGAAGGAATGAAGGTCGTTGACCCAGTGGGCAACGATGTGACTCCTGAAAAGCTTAAAAAGATTCAAAAGAAAAAAGGATTACACAACAGAAAGTAAATCTTTTGTTGGTAAGTGATTGAAAAGTCATAATAAATCGGTTACAATAAATCTGTAATTAAAGTATTTATGACCAAAAAGGAGGAACTAACTTGTTCGACAAAATCGATCAACTAGGTGTAAACACAATTAGAACGTTAAGTATTGAGGCAATTCAAAAAGCAAACTCAGGTCATCCAGGTTTACCAATGGGGGCAGCACCAATGGCTTATGCTTTATGGACGAAGCATTTGAATGTCAATCCAGCAACTTCATTAAATTGGCCAAACCGCGATCGTTTCATTTTATCTGCGGGTCATGGTTCAGCAATGCTCTACAGCTTGTTGCATCTTGCAGGCTATCAGGTCACCATTGACGACTTGAAGAATTTCCGTCAATGGGAAAGCAAAACACCCGGTCACCCTGAGTTCCATCATACAGATGGGGTTGAAGCAACTTCAGGTCCTTTAGGTCAAGGTATTTCGACTTCTGTTGGGATGGCGATGGCTGAAGCACATTTGGCTGCCACTTATAACCGCGACAGCTTTAAGGTTATGGATCATTACACCTATGCACTATGTGGTGATGGCGACTTAATGGAAGGTGTTTCTGGTGAGGCTAGCTCAATGGCTGGTCATATGAAGCTTGGTAAATTAATCGTATTATACGATTCAAATGATATTTCGCTAGATGGACCAACATCAAAAGCATTCACTGAAAACGTTGGGGCTCGCTATGAAGCGTATGGCTGGCAACATATTTTAGTTAAAGATGGCAACGACCTAGAAGCAATTTCTAAAGCGATTGATGAAGCGAAGGCTGAAACAGAAAAACCAACTTTGATCGAAATTAAAACAGTGATCGGTTTTGGATCGCCTAAAGAAGGTACCTCAGCAGTTCACGGAGCACCGATCGGACAAGATGGTATTGATGCTGCAAAAACTGTTTATGGTTGGGAATACCCTGATTTTACCGTTCCAGAAGAAGTAGCAAAACGTTTCAAAGAAGAAATCAATGACAAAGGCGCTAAAACAGAAGCGGACTGGGATGCGATGTTTGCAAACTATGAAAAAGCTCATCCTGAATTAGCGGAACAATTCAAGATGGCATTTGCTGGCGAACTTCCAGAAAACTGGGAAGAAGCTTTGCCAGTTTATGAAGAAGGCACTGCTCAAGCAAGTCGAGTATCAAGTAAAGATGCGATTCAAGCAATCGCAAAAGCTATCCCTAACGTATGGGGCGGCTCTGCTGACTTGTCAGGTTCAAATAATACAACAATTGCTGATGAAAAAGAATTCCAGCCTGATTCTTATGAAGGTCGTAATATCTGGTTTGGTGTTCGTGAATTTGCGATGGCAAGTGCAATGAATGGTATCCATCTACATGGTGGTACACGTGTATATGGCGGAACATTCTTTGTATTTACTGATTACCTACGTCCAGCGGTTCGAATGTCAGCAATCCAAAACTTACCGGTCATTTATGTATTGACACATGATTCTGTGGCTGTCGGTGAAGATGGACCAACACATGAACCAATCGAACAGTTAGCAAGTGTTCGTTGCATGCCAAATGTGCAAGTCATTCGTCCAGCTGATGGTAATGAAACTTCAGCAGCATGGATTCAAGCCTTAGAAACGAAAAACAAACCAACAATCTTAGTCTTAAGTCGTCAAAACTTACCAGTTTTACCAAACAGTAAGAATACGGCTAAGGAAGGCGTCGCTAGAGGTGGTTATGTGATCGCTAAAGCTGATTCTGATACACCAGATGGTATTCTAATTGCTACAGGTTCTGAAGTAAACTTAGCAGTTCAGGCGCAAAAAGACTTGAAGGCGCAAGGTAAAGATGTTTCAGTCGTATCATTGCCAAGCTTTGATTTGTTCGAAGCACAAGATGAAGCGTACAAAGAATCCGTCTTACCGAAAGCAATCACAAAACGCGTAGCAATCGAAGCCGCTTCTCCGTTTGGCTGGGAACGTTATATCGGTTCAGAAGGAAAAATGATCGGCATTGATCACTTTGGCGCGTCTGCACCTGGCGACTATGTTTTAGAACAGTTTGGCTTTACTGTTGAAAACGTAGTAAATACTTTCAACGAATTATAATTCATCTATATCTAACTGAGAAGGGTATCCTTCTCAGTTTTTTTAA
>NZ_JCAFYN010000077.1:0-10566 GCF_059374735.1 Enterococcus sp. GPZ-007
TCCTAATTCCTATTAATGTATTCATTTTCCTGGTGAAAAATGAGTTTGATTGTCATGCCGTATACCATCCAACTAAGTGTTACATTCTATAACTTATCTAGTTGTTGATGATTTCGTTCATAACGCGATGCTTCCTGCGAAAAGTTGGACTGGCATCCTAATTCCTATTAATGTATTCATTTTTCTGGTGAAAAATGAGTTTGATTGTCATGCCGTATACTGCGAACTGGTAATCTCCCAAGGTCACATAGTTACATTATCATCTATCCTTTTGCCTGTCAATCTTACATCCCAACAATAAATTTTTCTTCAACTGTCGATTCTTGAATATGAATTGTTTCTAAAATAAATTTCTTTATCAGATATAATATGATAATATGATGAAAGAATGAATAGCTTTATTGGAGGGTTATTGGATGTTATTAAAAAGTCTCGTTTATCCCAAAGAGAATTTGACGACGATCAATGAATCGACGACATTGCAAGAGGCATTGGATATACTTGAAGGCACTGGCTTTCGTTGTGTTCCAATCCTTGATGAAAGCAATCAAATTTTCCGAGGCAATATTTACAAGATGCACATTTACCGGCACAAAGCAAACGGCGGCGACATGGATCTACCTGTCACTCACTTGCTGAAAAACGCAACAAAATTTATTTCGCTCGACACTTCATTTTTTAAAATCTTTTTTACAATTAAGGAATTGCCATATATTACTGTCTTAGATGAAGATCATCATTTTTATGGCATCTTGACCCATAGTACCTTGTTAAATATGTTATCACAATCTTGGAATATCCAAACCGGCAGTTATGTGATCACGGTCGTTTCGACCGGCAAACGCGGTGACTTAGCCGCTATGGCAAAAATTATTTCGAAATTTACGACGATCGCTAGCTGCATCACGTTGGATGTTGGTAAAGATTTCAAGGGGCGCCGTACTCTGTTCACTTTACCTGCTGGTGTAGATGAAAATAAAATGAATCATATTATCGATCATCTTGAACGCAAGCATTTCGAGATTCAAGAAGTTGAAGCATTATCCATGCAAGACTGATCTTTCAATAGAAATGGCGATCCTGAAATTCAGGATCGCCATTTATTTATATTTGCTTTGCAAATTGCAAACGTGTATTCAAATAGTACATAATCGGTGCTGAGATCGTCATAATGATTGCTTCACTCAACGCTGTCCAGCCATAAGTCGGCCAGAAAGGTAATTGTGCGGTTAAATTCAGCATCAAAGCAATTAGAAACATGCTGGCACTGAAAAATACCACATTCAAAGCTAATCGAACTTTCGTATTCTTTACGACATTTTGTAAAACTGCCGTTAAGGTTAAAGCCAACAGCGTTTGTCCGCCACCGAAGACCACATCGAGCCAGCCCATGCCAAAGATCGCATTGTAGACAACGACTCCGCCGAAGATCCCCCATAGATATTTTCGATTAAATACGACTAAATGATTCAAACTTTCTGAGATACGAAACTGAATCGCACCGGATGCTACAGGTGAAACTAAGATCGTCAAAGCCAAATATAGCGCCATGATGATTCCGTTGGTCACTACAACAGTGACACGCTTTCTTTCTACCATATTCATAATTGTCCTTCTTTCTCCGAGTTTTTTTTAAGCGGGATGGTTGATGAACCGCTGTAAACCTTTTACAGCATACTTTTTTTCAGATTGTAAGTCAACTCTTGAAGTCAGCAAAAACAGTTGGTTAAAATTGAATTTTTCTAGCTTCGGGTGATACAATCAGCTTGAAGGAAAGGAGATCGGCTATGCTAGGCATTGACAATGAATTGGAACAGTTGTACAAAAAGGCACAGCAGGATGGCAAAGCTGTGCTCAAGGATCGTTGGACAGCTGGAAACTACGGCTGTTGCAGTACCCGCGCTCCATTAGTAGAAAAATATAGGATTGAACACACCGATACACATAGCTCGCTTTATCTCTGGTGCACAAAAGTAGTAGTGGTTGATCACGATAAACAAACAGCTCGTGTGAACGAAGCCTATAAAGCCTCAAATTATGACAAAAAAATCATCGACTGGTTTATTCAGCAAGCTCGAAAATCATAACTGACTCGCTCGCCTGCTGGCCTTCTCAACAATACGAGAAGGCTTTTTTTGACTCTAGGATTAATAAAAAATGAATCAATTTTCTACAGTTCCTTTCATTACTCTGTTATAATCAGTTTTTGAAAGGATCGAGGACATGAATCTTCATTATCATATTTTAATTAACCCCGCAGCTGGCAGCGGAAATGCGGCGAAAACAGCAGAAAAGATTATCCAGTTGCTTGATGACGGCGACTATACATACACTCCGTATTACACAGAGAAACCTGGCGACGAAAAAAAAATCGTCGATCGATTAGCCGACCTGTTGAGCCCTTGGTCGGAAAGCTGCGAAAAGGACCACATCGATAATTCATTTCATCTGTTAGTAGTAATCGGCGGTGATGGTACACTCCATCAAGTCGTCAATGAATTTTACGCGTTGAATGTCCAGCTTCCGGTCAGCTATATTCCTGCTGGTTCAGGGAACGACTTTGCTCGCGGCATCGGATTATCTCGCGACCCGGAGAAAGCCTTTGAGCAGATCACTTCAGCATTGAAGCCGCAACCGATCAACGTCTTTCACTATGAAGAAAAGATTCGGGAAGAACAAGGTGTCATTCTAAATAATGTCGGAATCGGCTTGGATGCTCTGATCGTTGCAACAACGAACGCTTCGACTTCAAAGAAAGTCTTGAACAAGTACCATTTAGGCTCAGCTTCGTATGCCCTTTATCTGGTAAAAGCGATCTTTACCCAGAAGACCTTTCCGATTCTGGTGGAATTAAACGGCCAAACGCTGAGCTTCGAACGGACTTTTTTATGTACAACGACAAATATCCCTTATTTCGGTGGCGGCGTGGCGATCGCACCAATGGCTGATCCGAAAAAGGACACGATTGATCTAGTTATCGTAGAAAAACCAAACATGCTGGCAATTCTGCGTTTCTTGCTTCAGCTATTACGGAAGAAACATATAGAGAACAAACATTACAGACATTTTACCAGCAGCAAAATTCGGATCGTCTCGGTTGTTCCGCAGCACGGTCAGGCGGATGGCGAGGACATGGGGGAACGCTCCTTTGACATGAACTTCTCCACTGGCACACAATACATCTGGTATGCAGACAAAAGGACTGAGAAATAAATCCGCGGATTTATTTCTCAGTCCTTTTTACATAAACATAGCAGGAGTAACGTTTTCCATTCCAATCATTGGATCAATCACTTGAGCGGTGATCAATTTGGGGGTCAAAATTGTCGGCTCATTTGCTGCTTTTGCGATTGGCTTAGCTTTTTCTTCTACTGCTTTAAACGGTTCTTCTTTTGGTTTTGCTGGAGCGTCTTTGGCATCCTTCATAATTCGTTCAATCAGGGTGGTTTTTCGAACTGCTGATTCACGAGTGACACAGGCTTGGAAGGCTTCTTCCTCACCTAGCAGGATCAATAAATCCTTGCTTCGGGTCACGGCTGTATATAGAAGATTGCGCTGTAGCATCCGCGAATATTGCTTGACCATCGGCAGGAGTACCATTTTGAACTCGCTCCCCTGTGATTTATGGATCGAACAGCAATAGGAAAGTTTGATCTTATTCCATTCCGTCCGCTTGTAGCTAACTTCATTGCTGTCGAACTGAATGACTAGTTCGTCGACTTTATCTTCAGATTCTTTTGCTGGAATGATTCCGACAATGATACCCATATCGCCATTGAAGACATTCAGCTCTGGATTGTTAACCAATTGCAAGACTTTGTCCCCAATTCGATAAACCACATCATTCCATTGCACTTCTTTTTTTCGCCCATCATTAGGATTAAAAATTTCCTGCATCATTTTATTGATGGCATCGATTCCGGCTGGTCCGCGGTACATCGGTGCTAGAACTTGAACATCTTGAGCAGTAAAGCCTTTTTTCTTCGCCCGTTCAACGACTTGTTTGATGACCTCTTCCATTTGAAAAGCATGACAAGCAATAAAGGATCGATCCTGCTGATTTTTACGAAAATCCTGCGGCAGCTTGCCGTCTTTGATTTCATGTGCTAAAGGAATGATCGATGACCCATCGCCTTGACGATAAATATCCGTTAGCTCCATCTTCGGAATCTCTTCAATCTGCAGCAAGTCATGAAAAACTTGCCCCGGTCCGACTGATGGCAGCTGATCCTTATCTCCCACGAAAATCACTTGCATGTTATTCGGGATCGCCTTCATCAACGTATTAGCTAACCAAGTATCTACCATCGACATCTCATCAACGATTAGTAATCCGCCATCTAGCTCTTTGGCATCAATATCGGGTGTTTCATCATTCGCGTTCAGTCCCAATAAGCGATGGATCGTGCTTGCTGGCAGTCCCGTTGTTTCATTCATTCGCTTCGCAGCACGTCCAGTCGGTGCTGCTAAGAGGATCGGGAAAACAGCCTGAGTGTAATCTTTCGGATCTAGCGATAGATCATTCAACTCAGCAAATAATTTGACGATTCCATTGATGACAGTGGTCTTTCCTGTTCCGGGACCACCCGTCAAAATAAACAACGGCGAACGAATCGCTTCCTTGATTGCTTGATCCTGTGAATCGCCATAAGTGATCTTCAACTGCTTTTCAATGATGCGCAAGTTTTTATCAATGGCTTTCTGGGAGTAATTGATCTCTTTTTTTCGTGCTAGCAAGCGCTCGATTGATGAAGCGATCCCCCACTCACTGAAATACAAGGTATTCTCGTAGATTTTTGTCGCTTCCTGTTGAATTTTATCTTCTTCAACTAATTGGATGATCATGTTTGCAATCTGATCTGGCGCGATTTCCACTGGTCGTGTCGTTTCCAATAGCTGCAAGACCTCTGTCAATAGCTGCTGAGCCTCTACATAGGTATCGCCGCTTTGATTGGCATCCTCATTGACTTGATGAAAAATCGCTGCCCGTATCCGCTGCGGGCTATCCGCCGCAATTCCTAATTGCTCCGCTAAGCTATCGGCCTTTTTAAAGCCGATTCCATCGATATCCTCCACCAGCTGGTAAGGATTCTCCGCGATCACTTCCAAGGCTTCATTACGATAGGTTTGAAAGATCGTAAACGAAAGCTGACTACCAAAACCATAGCGGCTTAAACCAACGATGATCTGCTCCATGCCGTGATTTTGCCGAATCGTCTCTACAATCACCTTTTGCTTCTTCACATTTAAATTCGGAACCTTGGCCAGTATATCGGGATTTTCCATAATTTGATCAATGGCTTCTTCCCCTAGAGTGTCGATAATATTCTCCGCGGTCTTTTTTCCAATTCCAGGGAATTTCTCACTCGAAAGATAATTGATCAAACCATTGGCCGAAGTCGGATGTGCCTGTTCATAGCTTTCTACTAGAAACTGTTTGCCGTAACGAGGATGGTCAACAAAATGTCCGAAGAAGCGATAATCTTCATCTTCTTGCACATCACCGAAACTTCCGGTTACAACGATTTCCTGTTCGAGATAATCGCTATTGGTCTCGCTGACCTTGATTAGCAAGACTTTATAGAAGTTGCTGGGATTCTGAAAGAAAATCGCCTTTAATGTTCCTACAATGTATAGCTGTTCCTCTGACATTTTGCTCACCCTTTCTGTCTTCTATAGTAATGAATCCGGTTTTGAACCAGTACCTGCTAAAAAACTGACATCATTCCATTGAAGCATTCGATACGGTGGTTTACTGCCGTCTGCTTCTAAAATCGTCAAGCTATTGTTGAATAGGCCACCCATCTCTCGTAATTCTGCTAATGGTTTTCCGGTTAACGCCTGAATTGCTGCTGTCAATGCAGCACCATGTCCGACAAAAAGAAGCGGACCTTCCTTGGCTTCCACCACCGCTTTTTCTACCAGATCATTGATGCGTTTAAGCATGTCTTCGATTTTTTCACCCTCAAACGGGGTGGGATCATAAAGCTCTAGGTGATGACGTAAGTTGACCATATCTTTTGGATAACGTTCTTCAATTACTGGGATCAATTGACCTTCCAAAGTCCCTAAACCTAGCTCACGCAAATCTTCTGACCGAATGATTTCTGTCGGCTGCGCCAATTGCTTATTAATGCCTTCCGCTGTTAAGTAAGCTCGCTTCAATGTACTTGTGTAAATTTTTTCAAATGGAATATCTCTTAATTCTTTTCCTAAAGCCTTGATTGCTTCCAGACTCTCCGGCAGCAATGGGGAATCCCCCATCATACCTTGAAATCGTTTCTCTTGATTCCAACGCGTTTTTCCGTGACGAGTAAAATAAAGTTTCATAAAATTCCCTTTCCAAGTCCGTATTATCTAGTCTAACTTATCGTTTTCATAATGATGCGTCAATTCCAAATTAGGAAAACTTTGTTGGCGCAGCGCTTCATAAACAACTAAAGCAACCGTGTTGGATAGATTCAATGATCGAACGTGCTCATCATTCATTGGGATGCGTAAACATTTGTCTTCATTTTCCCGCATGAATTCTTCTGGCAGACCAGTCGTTTCTTTCCCAAACATAAAGAAATGGTCAGCGTCATCAGTATAATCGATCTCAGAATAGGTCGCATTGGCGAACTTTGTGATTAAATGCAATTGCTGATCTCCTAAGTATTCAAGAAAAGCAGCTAAATCTTTGTGATAAGTGATATTCACATCATTCCAATAGTCCAGACCTGCTCGCTTTAAGTGCTTGTCGTCCGTCGAGAATCCCAACGGTTCGATCAAATGCAGCGGTGAATTTGTTGCCGCACAGGTTCTTGCGATATTTCCCGTATTTGCAGGAATTTGTGGTTCAAATAATACGATATGATTTGTCATGATAGTTTCCTTCAATCTAATTTAAGTATTTATTCCAATAAAGCTATTCGCTGCTAATTCGAAACCAGAAACGTATTACCGACAGCAGCTAGCTCATTTCAAATGAAATATTTTTCAAAAGGCCGAAAAATACTCTCATCTTCGTTTCGCATACGATTCCACTAATCGCGCTGAAGACGCGAAGTGGAACTCACAGCTAGCTCACAAGCAAAGAAATCATTTTTCCAAAGACCAGAAAAATGAATCGATTTTCGTACGCATATCATTCTGCTAAACTGCTCGTTAACAGTGAGACGTTCACATCTTTTGCTCTTCTCGAACTTACTGAAACTGCAAAAAGCAGAACTGACAAAAAAAACGTACCAACTCGGTGTCTAGCACGGCGAGTCGCTACGTTAGTGAAGCACTTTTCACTAACTTTTATCAGAACAGGAACCTGATAAAAACCAATGAAAAACAACTTGTTTGTACTATAACATCACGAAGTCACAAATGCAACCTTCTGTTTTCAGGAATTTGAATGAAAGCGTATTCTCTAATGACCTTTTAATAATTCGATATCAACCGTTATTTCCTTCAAAGGATTTGCTGCTAGTTTTGCTTTTACCTCCCGTGAAACCTGCCATTCCAGCGGCGACATTTCCAGTAGATCTAATCGATTTTCTTCTGGAATCTCAAAGGTATAAGTAATACGCTCACGATGATCAATTTCTAGCTCTTCTGTGAAACGTTGAATTACTGCTTCATTGGAATAGGCTTCGCTATCAGGATGATAGATTGCCCGCAGCTCTTGTAAATAGCCAGATTGCGGAACCACTTTGACCACACAGCCATCTGGCTTCATAACACGTTTAAACTCTCGGTACTGTGAAGGAGAGAAAATGTTTAATATCGTATCGAAGGATTGATCAGCAAACGGCAGGTTCGTCAAATCAGCGACACACCAAAAAGCGTCGAAGGGTTGATTACTGGCTAAATAGATGCCTTCCTTAGCGATATCAAAACCAATATTTACCGAATTTGTCTTCAATTGATTGATTTGCTGCAAGAAACTGCCCTCGCCGCAGCCAACATCTAAAAGATTCCCAGTCTGCATGAAATCCGCGATTTTTTCAATCACAGGCTGATACATCCCAGAACGGATCATTCGTCCCCGTGGTGCGAACATCTCATTGTCATACTCCGTTTTTATTTGATGATCTAAAAAGTAAAGCGTGCCTTTTTTCGCTAGATCAAAACGATGTCCGTTCACACAGACTAAACTTTTTTCTTTCTGACTCATTTTCTGATGACAGTTGGGACAACGGAACAACTCCTGCTGCTTAGCTAAAAATAAAGCGCCCCGATCAATTTTTTTAAGCATCTTTTCACCTCTTTTTTGCTATCCTATCATAGCATAGTTCTTTTATTTCTACTATCATCGAGATATGCTAAACTATACGTCGAGGTCATCAATTTTTCTAAAAAAATTTTCTTATAAAACTGGAGGACATACTCATGATTAAAGAATTTTGTGCGGAAAACTATACCGACATTCCAAAAGCGATTCAGGCTGGTGCAGGACGGATCGAATTATGTGACAACTTAGCTGTTGGCGGGACAACACCCAGCATGGGCGTGATTGAAGAAGCATTGTCGTATGCTGGCGAGAAACATGTACCGATCATGACCATGATCCGACCACGCGGCGGGAATTTTGTCTATAACGATATTGAATTGAAGATTATGGAAAACGATTTGATTCATGCCAAAAATGCGGGAACCGATGGTGTTGTTTTTGGTTGTCTGACCGAAGACAACGAGGTTGACGAAGAAGCGTTGGAAATGCTGATAGGCAACAGCGAAGGGTTATTAACAACCTTCCACATGGCATTTGATGAGCTTTCAAAAGAAGAACAATTCAAAACCATTGATTGGTTTGCAAAATTGGGCATCGACCGCATTCTAACTCACGGTGGCCCCTTATCAACTTCGATTGACGAAAACCTTCCGCATCTTAAAGAATTAATTGATTACGCGGCTGGTCGAATCATCATTTTACCTGGCGGCGGGATCAATGAGAAAAATGCCGAACGAATCGCTGAAGCATTAGGCGTCAACGAACTTCACGGCACTAAGATCGTTCAGTTTTAACCATAAGGACAGCTAATTCGTATTAAAGAATTAACTTTTTCAAAAACCGAAAAAGCTGGACTCGCAAAAAGCTCTGAAACAGTGATCAAACAATCGCTGTCTCAGAGCCTTATTTTATGCTAAGTTCTCACCATTCGTGGCAATCACTTCTTTATACCAATAGAAGGAATCCTTCCGCGAGCGTTTCAACGTACCCTGGCCCTTATCATCTTGATCCACGTAAATAAAGCCATAACGTTTAGACATTTCACTGGTACTTGCACTGATCAAATCAATACAACCCCATGGTGTATACCCCATCAATTCGACACCTTCATCAATTGCCTTAGCCATTTCTGTTATATGATCCCGCAAATAATCAATGCGATAATCGTCATGAATTTTGCCATCTTCGGCAACAACATCCTTTGCGCCTAAGCCATTTTCCACGATGAATAGTGGAATTTGATAACGGTCATACAATTTATGCAGCGTGATCCGCAAGCCAACCGGATCAATTTGCCAACCCCAATCACTTGCGGCTAGATAAGGATTTTTCTTCGATCCTAAAAGATTACCCGCCGTTTCTTCTCCAGGCACATCATGAGAAGCGATACTACTCATATAGTAACTGAAGGACATATAGTCCACTGTTCCCTGCTTCAAGATTTCATCGTCGGCTGCTTCTTTTTTGATGGTAATGTTATGATCACGGAAGAATTTATCCATGTAGCGGGGATAATACCCGCGAATCTGGACATCTGAATAAAACAAGTTTACATGATCGGCCTCCACACTCTCCATTACGTCCAGCGGGTTAGAGGTTTCTGGGTATGCTTCTTGACGCGCCAACATGCAGCCGATTTGCGCATCTGGCAGCATTTCATGACAGGCCTTAACGGTTAAGGCACTGGCGATAAACTGATGATGTGCTGCCTGAAACTGTGACTGCAGCATGTTTTCGGTTTTATCCGCTAAAAGTCCGCCACTCAAATAACCGGTCATTCCGATAATATTAATTTCATTAAAGGTCAACCAATACTTGACCTTTCCCTGGTAACGCTTAAATAATACCTTGGCATAACGAACGAAATCATCGATCGTCTCACGGCTTTCCCAACCATTCCGTGTTAACGCCAAGTTCAAGGGAAACTCATAATGAGAGATCGTCACTAGTGGTTCGATGCCATATTTTAAACACTCGTCAAATAGCTCATCGTAAAAAGCCAATCCTGCTTCATTTGGTTCTAAATCATCGCCGTTTGGAAAAATTCGCGGCCAAGAAATTGATAAACGGAACGTCTTAAAGCCCATTTCAGCAAACAATGCAATATCTTCTTTATAATGGTGATAGGCATCGATCCCGTAGCGCTTCGGATAAATGCCCTCTGTATCTTTCATGGCAGCCTCAACTTTTTCGGTCGTCATTGGTTGTAAAATTGAGAAGCTTTTTTTATCAGGATTATCTGTATAAAGTGCTGTATCCGCAGTAGACCAGCCTTTTCCATCCTCTAAAAAGGCACCTTCCCATTGATTTGCGGCGACTGCGCCACCCCACAAAAAGTTTTTTGGAAATTTAGTCATCTTCTC
>NZ_JCAFYN010000078.1:0-10082 GCF_059374735.1 Enterococcus sp. GPZ-007
TTTGAACAGGAGAAATCACTACATGGCTACCACCTTAAAAAGAGTGGGTTCTTTTCTCTGTCTTATATTGATTGAATAAATTCAGAAAAGAAAAGTGTTCAAAACTTTCCAATTGAAAGGTTTTGAACGCTTTTAGTTTACATTCGGAAAGTTAAATTGCACCTACCACATGATGCGGCAGATAGGCTTCTTCTAAATAGGTAACATCTTCTGGTGTTAGCTTTAAATCAAGGGATGGCAATGCATCGGTCAAATGACTTTCTTTCGTTGCCCCGATGATCGGTGCCACCACTTGTTCCTTCTGCAATAGCCAAGCTAAAGCGACTTGGGCACGTTTCACTTGATACTTATCGGCGATTTCTGCTACTCGTTCTACAATGATTTTATCCTGTTCTTCTGTCGAATCGTATTTCGATTTCGCGGTTGTATCGGTTAAGAAGCGTTTTGTGGTTGCCTCCCAATCACGGGTCAAACGGCCAGCCGCCAACGGACTATAGGGTGTCACCGCGATTCTTTGATCGCCGCATAATGGCAGCATTTCCCGTTCTTCTTCACGATAGAGCAAATTCAAATGATTCTGCATTGAGACAAACTTGGTCCAGCCATGCTTATCCGCCACTGCCTGCGCCTTGGCAAATTGCCAAGCATACATCGCCGAAGCACCGATATAGCGCGCTTTACCTGATTTTACAATATCGTGAAGAGCCTCCATCGTTTCTTCAATCGGTGTATTGTAATCCCAGCGGTGGATAATGTAGAGATCGACATAATCCATTTGCAGCCGTTCTAAACTTTGATCGATTTGATAAAGCAATGTCTTTCTCGATAATCCTCGACTATTGGGGGCCTGCTTCATTTGCGTATAGGCTTTAGTCGCCACCACGATCTCATCGCGATTGGCATAATCATTTAATGCTCTACCAAGAATTTTTTCACTTGCGCCATAGGAGTATACATTTGCCGTGTCGAAAAAGTTGATGCCTAGATCTAACGCCTTCTTGATCACTGGTCGGCTCTCTTCTTCCTCCAACACCCACTCGTGAAATCCACTGTTGGGATCACCAAAGCCCATCGTTCCTAAACAAAGCTGCGAAACATCCATACCGGTATTGCCGAATTTTACGTAGTCCATGCTTTTCCCTCCAATTTTAGCTAAGATAACTTCTTTACCTTACACTATGAAGTTCACTTCAAGGCAAGCCTTTTTTTCAAGGGATTCAAAAAAGCATAAACAGAAATTCTGCTTATGCTCGAAAATAGTATCATTCTATTTTGCATCTACCTTAAAACATCTCTCAAAGCCATTTTCTATAACCTACGATAAATAGTAAGTAGTAATATTTCACCTAAAACACAGTGTGAACTGTCAATCTCGAACCTAATCAGACACCACAACCATCGATTTGATCGTTTTACGCTCTTGCATATCTTGATACGCCTGGTTAATGTCGTCTAAATCGTAGGTCTGGGTAAACACGCGACCTGGATTGATATTTCCATCCAGAACTTCTTTCAATAGAAATTGCTTATCGTACGTTGTTACGGATGCTGAACCGCCAGCGACTGAAATATTTTGCGCAAATGTGGAACCAAGTGGGCGATTATTGTAATGCGGCACACCGACAAAACCAACACGGCCGCCGTTATGAAGGACTCCCAGGGCTTGATCGATTGCGGCTTCTGTCCCCACACATTCAAGTGCAGCATCCGCACCACCACCTAAAATCTCACGAACTTTTGTAATACCTTCTTCGCCACGTTCAGCGACCACAGCTGTTGCTCCTGATTGTAAGGCCATCTCCTGCCGATCTTCATGACGGCTCATCAGAACAATTTGAGAGGCCCCACGCATTTTCGCAGCTATGACGGCACATTGACCTACAGCCCCGTCACCGATGACAACCACTTTGTCGCCTTTTTCTACATGAGCACAACGCGCAGCGTGGTAACCAGTTGGCATCACATCTGCCAAGGTCAGCAATGACTTAATCATTCCTTCAGTATAATCAGAAGGTTGTCCAGGAATTTTAATCAATGCCCAATTGGCATAATGGAAACGAATGTACTCTGATTGGAACCCATGTGACCAGTTAGTCGCTCCTTGGTGACGATCGCAAGTTCCATCGAAACCAGAACGGCAAGCATCGCATTCCCCACAGCCATGTGTGAAAGGCACGATAACAAAATCCCCTGGCTTCACGGTGGTGATGGCGGAGCCGATTTCTTCCACGATCCCCAAGGCTTCGTGACCATCATTCACAGAATGTGCTTCCTTGTTGTCGCCGTGAGAATAAGACCAAAGATCCGAACCACAGACACATGCTCGGACGACTTTGATGATCACATCATCCTCCGCCTGTAATTTTGGCTTTTCAATTTCTTGAACCGTTACTAGACCCGCTTTTTCAAAAATTGTCGATTTCATCATTCCATTCCTTTCAATTTCAGTTTGTATGACAATCGGAAAAGAAACAGCTGCATTAATCCTAAAGCAATATTCCGATTACTCTATGAATATTGAGTATGTTTAGTATAAACCTTGAAGTTCACTTTAAGTCAAATGGAAATTTTATAAAACGATATTGTATTGAATGTATGAGAACAAAAAAACGGTTATATAGTAAATCACTTCTAAGGGGAGGTCTTTTTATCAGAATGAAACCCAAAGCTGATTTTCTCTTCTGCTTATCTTGGAAGTAAGTTATGATTATCATGAGGTGACTGGAATGCGACTAATTTGACCTCACTAGCGACTCAACTGATCGTCTTTGATAATGATAAAAATGAAATTTTTGAAGGTCAGTACGTTTTCATCGTAGGTCGCGTTTGAATACCTTGTTCTCAATTATTTACGCCAAGGAGTTTCAAAAGAACTTGGTTAATTTGAAAAAAAATACGATATCATGGAAAAAAGGGATTTTATCGAATCCGTTAAGTAATTAAAAAAGGAGTGCATTTTATGATCAACTGGGGAATTGTTGGCGCTGGGAACATTGCCAATCGTTTTGCGGAAAGCTTATCGAATTTTACTGAGGCGCAGCTATATGGAGTTGCCTGTCGTACCATGGAAAAGGCGAAGGCATTTCAAAGCAACCATCCTTGTGAGAAGATTTTTGATGACTACCAGCTGCTGCTGGATGATCCTGAAATTGATTTGGTTTATATCGCTTTGCCCCATCTTTATCATCACGAATGGATCATCAAAGCACTAGAAGCTGGTAAAGGTGTTTTATGCGAGAAACCGGCTACTATGAATGCGGCGGAGATGAAGGCTGTTGCTGAAACTGCTCGAACACAAAATAATTTATTTATGGAAGCCATGAAAAGCCGCTTTGTGCCAGCTTATCGTGTGGCTCACGAGTTGATTTCGGCTGGAGAAATCGGTGAAATCACCAAAGTGTTCACCTCGCTTTGTCGGGAGATGCCTGAAGACAAGACCCACTATCACTACATGCCGAAACAAGGCGGTGCGCTGCTGGATATGGGAATCTATAATCTTTCATTGATCGAGGATTTCAGTCCGGCTGATTTAAAGGTCAGAACGGTGGACTACAAGCTTCATGAAAATCAAATCGATCTATATGTTAAGGCTTCGCTGGTTCACGATCAGTTCGAAGCGGTCATCGAAACTGGTTTTGATCGAACGACAGAAACCGTCGCCGTTATTACTGGGACAAAAGGCACCATTACGATGCCGAATTTCCACCGAGCGACGAGTTTTACTCTGACTACAGCAAACGAGACGAAAGAATTCGATATTCCTTATGATCATGATGATTTTTATTCAGAGATCGAAGTGATGCACAATTCTTTTAATAGAAAAGAAATCGAAAATCCGATCATGACGCTGGAAAACAGTCTTCGTTGTGCAGGCTTGATTGATCTGATCAAAGAGAAAATTAATTAATTCAATACAAACAAAAAAAGCCGAATAACTATTTACTTTCTTTTCGGAAAGTGAAATTGTCATTCGGCTTTACGTTTGTTAAGTATTTCCAAAGAGACTCTACGATGTATTTACTATCAGTTCGACTACTTCATCAAAAAATAGCCTACCAAGCTTTTTCTGGCGCTGATTTACTGGAAAACATTTGCTGCTCACATTCTTGGATCATCTGGTCATAGTTGTCGAGCTTTTGTTCTAAACGAGCGACCGTTCCATTGATCAGCTTTTGCTTTTCCAGTAGCTTTTGATACTCATCCATTAATATTTGTTTACGCTCCACCAAAGTGCCTTCCCCCTGTTGATACAGCTCAGAATATTTGGCTAACGAATCAATTGATAGTCCCGAATCCCGCATACATTTGATAAACTCGACCCAGTTCAAATCCTCCTCTTGGAAATCTCTGGTTCCAGATTCATTTCTAGTGATCGGCGGAATCAAACCTTCTCTTTCATAATAGCGGATGGTCGCTGGTGTCATTTCAAACTGTGCTGCCACTTCTGATATATTCATGTATCCCCACTCCTTTTCTGCTCAATTTAATTTTAGCAGGCTTTTCCTTCGATTTAAAGTGAACTTTAAGCTGTGTCTATGTATAGAGAATAGCGATAAGACCTACCGATCGTAAAGTTTTTCAGAAAAATACTTAACAAAAGGAAACCGAACGAGCAATTTTCTATCAAAATTACGATAGTCCAAGTCGTTCGGCTCTCTCTGATTTTTTTCTAGTTGGCAATTTCCGCTAACCAATCTTTCACCAGCTTCGATGAGTTGCTTCTATCCGAAGACGTGATGCCTAATCCTTTTCCAAGAGTGGATTGACCTAGCAATTCTCTGTAATGACTCATGGATTCATTGATGGAGCTGCTGCCGCTGGTGAAAAATGGATAAATAGTCTTGTTCGACAACTAATTTTCACTGATCCACTTGTCTACCGGTAAAGCCGGTTCACCAAACCAAATTGGTGTTCCAAGAAAAATCCGGTCATACTCAGATAAATCAACCTCTTGCTTCGTAATTTCCGGCAATTCATTTGCTTCCCTCTGATCACGCACAATATCTAAAACCTCATCGTAAACCTCAGGATAAGGTTCCACCGTTTCAATCCTCAATATCTCTCCGCTCACCTGTTTTTGAATTTCCTCAGCGACAGCTTTTGTATTCTCAGTTAATGAATAATACACAATCAGCGATTTCCCCATGTTTCCAACTCCTTCACCCTTTTTCGCTTCCGACTGTTCACTTGTCTGACTATCTGTCCCGTCGGTACTCGTTTCATCAGAATTTGAATTTCCCGATCCGCAGGCACCTAGACATAATACAGCAGCTAATAACCAGATTAACTTTTTCATTTTCTCCACCTCCGTTTAGTACTAGCATAAAGGTTGAAGTGTACTTTAAGTCAAGTTAGTTTAGTAGAAAGACTACTCAAAAATAAAAGACCTTTGTTAGACAAGTCTTTTCACTGGTATATATTTACTTTTAACCACCTTGGCCTTGATAGTATTTGTGTAGCGATACTCGACAAACTATTTACTACTGCTGAAAAATCGTTTTCCGACTCGCTAAGAAATCCTTCAATGTTGAGTGTCTCCATGCCATGTTCATCACTAGCTCAATAAGCAAAAACCGGCAGAGACTTTACGTTCGTAAAGTTTCTGCCGGTTTTACTTTCTTTTCGTTAACCTAATACGATTCCTGCATCCTTGATCGCTGCTTCGACAATCTCCATCACGGTCTTGCTGTGATCGAGCTGTTTCTTAACAAAGTCCATATCTTTGGTTTCAATCACTTGATTGAAAAGCTTGAATTCATCGTACATCCGATGTGGATGGTCCTTATGATCAAAGGTTTCGATATCCCCCGCTAGCGTTTGAGTGCTGTAGCTATCCAAAGTATTGGTCGGTCCATTGACAATCACTGAGCCTTCTGTTCCTTGGATCGTTGAACGGATCGTCGCTTCTGAATCCTTCGCACCGATGCAGACGACTTTGACATCGCCATAATCCAGCAGCAGCATGCCAGATGTATCAATATCCCGCTCGATGTTCGCATAATATTGAACACGTTCCGGTTTTCCTAACAAACCGACAACCAAATGAATATTGTAGATATTGATATCCATCAATGCCCCGCCGCCCATCTTCGGGTTGAAGGCTGGTAAAATCGTGCCCTCTTTAAAGGCGTCATAACGTGAAGAATATTGTGAGTAGTTGCATTCAATGATTTTTAGTTTGCCGATTTTTTGAGAAGCTTCTTTGATTCCTTGATAATTTGGCATATATTGATTGGTGATGGCTTCCACCAAGACCAAATCCTTTTCCAAAGCAATTCGTTCCAGCTCCAACAACTCAGCGGCTTTTAAGGTGAAGGGTTTCTCACAAATTACGTGTTTGCCAGCTTCCAGCGCTTTTTTGGAGAAGCTGTAATGCAGGTGATTGGGTACCGCTACATAGACCGTATCGAAGGCGTCGCTTTGCAGACACTCATCAATATCTGTGTAAGAGGCTTCGATCCCATACTCTGCTTGGATTTTCTCTGTTTTTTCCTGACTTCGCTTCGTTCCCATGATGGCCTTTAATTCAATCTCAGGTAAATCCTTCGTGATCGCCAAGAATTCCTGTACGATCTTGCCGGAACCAAAAATGGCTAATTTCATTGCTACTCCTTCTTTCTATGCTATTTTGCGACCTGCTGGATGCCTTTTTCCAGCATCTCGATTTGCAGCAGCGTTTCTTCATCTTTGACGGATTTTGGTTTGCCGTTGATCAGCGTTTCGTAGATATCCTCGTAGACACGACTATAGTCGCCAATCTCTGATACAACCTTTTCTTCATGAAAAACGCCTTCATCGTCTATATAAGTTAGCGTACCATAGTGCTCTGGCAAATCAATACCGAAATCCTTGTTTTCCGGCATATAGAACATTTTCAAATGCTCCTCTTGACGGTCTTTGGTTTCTTTGACAAAGACGCCCTTCTTGCCATAAACCACGAAGCTTGGGCGCTCCTTCAAACGGAAATAGCTGGATTTCACCGAAACCTTCATGCGGCCATAGAACAGATCCAAATCAAAGTAATCGTTCATCCGATCATCCCCTAAAAGCTGGCGGACTTCATAATGTACATCGTCCGGCTCGCCGAAATATGAGATTACCTGATCCAAGGTGTGACAAGCATGTCCGTATAGATAACTTGTTCCAATCGAAAAATGCTCTACACTCTCAGGAACTTCTGGACGGAAATAATCATAGTGCATCTCTACCTCCAGCAAATCTCCCAGCACACCACTTTCGATCACTTTTTGAACGGTTAAGAAATCAGAATCGTAGCGACGATTTTGATAGCATTGAATAAACAAGCCTTTTTCATCTGCCAAACGATATAATTCCTTGGCTTCTGCGGAAGTTTCCGTGAACGGCTTTTCGATCAGAACATTTTTTCCGTGCTCCAGAACTTCTTTGCCTAATTTGAAATGCAGCGGACTTGGTGTCGTCACAACAACCAACTGAATTTCTGGATCCGCGTAAATATCGTTGATATCAGAGGTGTAATGCGTTCCCGGATTCTTCTCCCACGTAATCTTGCCGCTGGGTGAATAGATGGTTTTGACCTTGATCTTGTCGGTTAATTTAGTTGAAAATGGTAAATGATAGCGATTGGTGCTCTTTCCGTTGCCGATATATGCGATAGTTAACATGAATAAATCCCTCCAAGTTTTCTTTGATACTTCTATTATAGAAGACGCCATTTTATTGAGAAGCCTTTTCAGCAAAACAGGTCTTTTGATCCAAGCATTCGTTTCATCAGACGTGATTTCTGAACATTTATACCAGAATTTGAGCGCAGATAAGAACATTTCTTCTGAAAATAGTGAAATTACGGTATGATGGATAGGATGTCGACATTCTTTTCACCTTTGGCAGAGCGTTAAGCCAAGTCGCTTAATACTTTCAAAATGTAAAGAAATATCGCTGAAAACTTTCCGTTCGTAAAGTTTCTACTCAGTTTACTTAAATCTATCTAACGACGTTCAGTAAATACAAACATACAGGAGGCTGATTACATGCTTTTAATCGACAAGCTGCGCCTGCAGCAGGATTTAACCAATACTGAAAAACGAATCGCCGACTATATTTTAGAGAATTTGGCGGAGATTCCGGCCATTAATGTGGCGGAGCTCGCCAAGAATACCTATACCTCCCACTCTTCGGTGATCCGTTTGTCGCAAAAGATGGGCTATGAGGGGTTTCGTGATTTTCGTGTCGCTGTTTCTGAGATCGCCCACAGTGACATGTATCGTTCGAACCCCGTCGATGCCAATTTCCCTTTTTTGCCGCAAGATTCCACCAAAGAGATCGCCAAGAAAATCGCGGACTTGACCATCAATACGGTTCAGCGCACCTACGCTCAACTGGATGATCAAATTCTTGATGAAGCGGCAGCTTTGTTGGCTAATGCTGAGCGGATTTTTCTATTTGCTCAAGGGGATTCCCAGATTCGCGCCCGCAGCTTTCAAAATAAGCTGGTGAAAATCAATAAATTTTTGATCATTGCCGATGAATACGCGGATGAAGACTGGAACGCCGCCAGTCTCACTAGCAAAGATTGTGCGATTTTCATCACCTATCGCGCACGCGTACCGCAATACGAACGGATGCTGAAGCACTTTTTAAATGAAAATGTGCCATCGATTTTAATGACCGGCAATAGCTCTTCAAACTTGATCCCTCTCGCTACCCAGTCGATTGTATTCAGCCAAGAAGAACTGGATTTTATCAAAGTCAGTACCTTTTCGTCACAGATTGCTTTTGAGTATATTTTAGATACACTCTTTTCACTTTTATATGCGAAAAACTATCAAGAAAACCTGGCTGATTTCAAGAGGAAAAACAAATGGATCGAAAACGGCATTTTGTCAAATAATCCTGAAATAGAATAAAATAGGAAAGTAAAAAGGGATTCTACTTAACAAACGTAAAGTAGAATCCCTTTTAGCTTTACATAATGCAAGTGAAATTATGATTTCCAGTAACCCGAATTGATCATGCTCGAAGGCGAATTTTAAGATTCAGCAATTCTTAATTCTCCCCTTGCGCTCCACCTTGCTGGTATGTTCTCATAACAAATTATCCGCAGACGGGCCCCATGGGAGACCATCAAAATATTTTTCCCTTTATCCGCTTGAGCTAATTCCAGAATCGTTTGATCAATTCGATCTTGGAATTCCTATTCTCCTTTCCCACCAAAAGCAGTGAAAAAATCGCCATAAGGCAGCGACGGATTCAGGTACTCGTGTTCAGCTTCCAGTTCTCCAAAATTCCTTTCCTTAAGACCCTTTACGCGTGAATAATCCAAGTCAGTCATCAATTCCAACGTATCGCAGGCTCTTTCCGAGGTAGAAACGTAGGCACTATCCAGTTCGATCTCATTTTTAATAAAACAATCTCTCGCTTCTTCCAAGCCCTTGATTTTTGTCTCCGCATCGTCCAAGTGCTCCTGTAAGATCCCTTTGCGTGACTCTAAGGTTTCGCCGCCTTCCCGTGAAAGACTAGCATAATCGATCAGTCCTTCAGTCGAGACACCGGCAATTCTTAAAACTTTGACAAAATAAACCCAGTTCAAACCCTTTTCAGAAAAAGCTCGATAGTCATTTTTGTCCCGAGCGATTGGCGGGATCACGCCGATGCCCTCGTAATAGCGCAAGGTATCTGGCGAAAGCTCGTATTTTTCACTTTTATCAATTATCTCATCCTCAATGAATAGCTACATTTACATTTTTCTCCATGGTTTACGCCAACTTAGAGAGTGTGTCTAAACTCGGAATATCTCCTCGTTCAATCCTTGCAATGGTCGATTGAGGAACATGAGCTAAAGCCACAAGTTCTCTTTGAGTAAGCCCTGCATGTACTCTAGCATTGGTTAAGAAGATAGCACTTTCTAATTTTTCGAAACCGGCACTAAACTCGGAATTTTTAAATTTTTCTTGTAATAAATCATCAAATTTAGGAGAAATTATCTTCCTAGAAGGTCATTGAATTACCGAACACCGTTGGAGGTATTTTTGAGTTAGATGAATGAAGAAAATTTGTCCAGCTTAATTTGACATTTAGTAAATAAAGAGCACTTATTTATCTTT
>NZ_JCAFYN010000079.1:0-9196 GCF_059374735.1 Enterococcus sp. GPZ-007
ATTATTAAAATTTCTTCAAGTAAAAAAGATTTCGTTGAAAAGACGATTAGGTTTAACAGCTTTTCTGTTATTTCTTTTTAAGGTATAGAATTTATTGTTGTGCGGCATGTTGCTTTTTTATTATTAGTAGTTTTTATTAAGATAATTAATAATAATTGGAAATGAAAACAACTTATAAAAGAAATTTTTGATAATAGTTTGATTTAAAATTAACTATATAATATAATTATTTTGTTAATATAATTTAAAAATTATGGGTTATTTGTTTGAGCTTTTTAGTTTATTTGAAATGAAAATGGAAAAGATTCGAATAAAAAGGCGCTATAAAGAAAGGAAGAAAATAATGCAGTTATTGGTTTTAACAAAGGTTCCTTTGTATGAAGAAAAATTTGAAAATCAGCTAAAACAACTGGGAAATGAGGTTTATTGCTCAAGCAAGTTAATAGCATTGTTAAAAAAGGGAACCTGCAGCACACAGTTTCTATCTCAATTCGAAGGGATCATCTTCAGTGAAACATTATTTGAAAAAGAAACTGAAGAGTTGATTCAACAATTGCCAAAGGGACGGTTCAAACTATTTCGACGTGTCGTAGAAGAGCGATGCGATGAGAGCTCGGAGTCGATCTTTGACGCAATGATTCCAGTAGATTCAAATTTAGAAAGGTTGAGAGAATTGTTGTTGATCGTTGAGATCTCCCGCCTAGCACATCAAAGAGAAGAACAAGCCCAACAGCTGACGGTTAAGCAAAAATTATCAGATTTGAATTTGAAATTAAAGCAAAAGGAAATTGTCTACTACTTGATCCGGGCAGGCGATCGAACGGTCTCCAGAGAAGAAATCAGCCGTCAAATTTGGGGGAAGGAGCCGAATGCCTCTGTTTTGGCAAGTCTGTCTAAAGTTGTTTCTAAAATAAATGAAAAGCTGGAGCATGAGTTTGGGCATGAAGCAATCCAAACACTCTGGGGCCAAGGCTATCGGTTGAATAAAGATTTTTTCGATTTTTTTGAAAATGATTTGATTTTAACGGAAAGGGTGGCAGTTAAGCAGTGCGACACTTTGTAAAAACGTAGAGGAGGTGACGCTTAACGGGGAAGAAGAAAAAATGATAAAAAAAGGAGAGAAAAGAAAGGGAGTGCAGGAGAATGAAGACAAGAATTAGAAAAATTCTTGGTAAAATGACACGAATTACGGCAATTCTTTTTATGGTCGTGTCATCATTGGGGATCAATGGTTTATCTTTGATCGCAGAAGCGGGCTCCACCGCAAGTGAAGGAACCGGTTTCGGACAAAATGCTTATGGCTATATGTATGGGGGAACGACTCATCCGAATCGTTTTAGAACCGTATCGTATGCAACAGGTGGTACGGAACCAAATGGTGCGAAATTTATGTTCTGTACCGAAAATGGAAAGATGGTTAATAACGTAGGGTTTAGTTCGGCCACGAAACAAACCATCTCTGATCCAATCGGAGCATACTTAATGAACGAACTAGTCAATAAGGATTATGGTGGAGTCGGTAATCGCCATCTCAATCACGCGACGGTTTCATACTATGTGCATAAATACTTAGAGACAGGTGGAGCTAGTGCTTCGACTGCTCAAAAGTTTAATACGAGTGTGAATGCTTTTAGAGGCGATGCGCAATTAGAGAATGTGATAGCGAGCTTTAATAAACACTATACCGATGCACAAAAATATGCGGGACCTTATACAGCAACAATAAAAATGACGCAGGTTCCAGGTACGAAAACGGCAACGGCAAAATTGGTGATAAAATCAGCCAATGGAACAGACGTGAGTCAGTGGTACGGCTCAAATATCCAGTTAACGATGACTGGCGGACAATTTAAGAAGAACGGAGAATCGACTTCCGTTGGAAATATTACCCTTAATAAAGCAACGGAGCTAGATAATTATACGTTGGTACAAGGTCCTGCTGGCAATCCGCTTTCTGTGACCGCGACGATCAACAATCTTCCAGGTACACAATTAATCCGTTACAATTGGGCAAACAGTCAAAACATGGTTGGTGCATACGTCCCATTACAGGCTGCGCTAAAAGTCAGTGATGATTTAGAAATCAAACAAGAAAAGTTCTCGATCAACGGAACAACGAAAACACCAACTGAACTTGAAGTAGGTGACCGATTAACAGATGAATTGACTATTTCACTAAAAGAAGGCAAGTGGGCCGTTGATTCAAACACTGGACAAAACGTTCCAGTAAATCTAGAAGTTGATTGGTATTACTCAACGCAAGATTTTGGTAATACGAAATATAATGTAAACAATTTACCAGCTGGGGTTACTAAGGTCACAACGGATACGATGACGATCACTGGGCCGGGAACTTATCAATTAAATTCAAAGAATCTAATCGATAAACAGGGCTACTATTATCCTGTACTGAAAATGGACCTTAATAAACAGGGAGCCAGCAAAGAGTTTCTTAAAGAAGGCTTCCAAGCTCAATTTAATGATACAAACGAAAAAATCAAGGTCATAGGAAAATTTGCTTTGACCGGTACGACGAAAGCTAAAAGTCGCGTGCAGGTTGGCGATACGTTAACGGATACATTGAATATTCAATTAGCCGACCCAGACATGAAATGGCCGAATGTTTTAGGGACCAATAATAAAGTTCCGGTAAAATTAGTAGTAGATTGGTACTACTCCGAAACAGATTATGGGAATACTCAAATTGATGTCGGCAGCTTGCCAGGGGATATCAGTTATTTGGGTAAAGATGAACTGACGATCACTAAAACTGGCGAACATGTAGTGAATTCACACCTGAAATCAACTAAAGCAGGTTTCTATTATCCAGTATTGAAGATGGATCTGAATGATCAGGCCAATAAAGAACACTTCTACAATGGCTTCCAATGCAAGTTCAACGAACAAGATGAGCAAACGATCACTAAATGGAAACCAAAAGTCAAAACAGAAACGACTGTGGCGCAACTAAGTCCTGATGGTGGAAAAGTCGCCGATAAATTGACTGTTACTGATAATAAAGGTGGACATGAAATTACTATCACCAGTAAATTGTTAGGACCATTCCTAACGAAACCAGATTTTATTAAAAATGGGAATAATCATGAAGGTGGAAGTCCACAGATTCCTGCCAATGCAAAAGTTGCTGGAACAGTAACAACGAAGATTCAAGGGAACGGCACCGTAACGACACCAGAGATCCAAGTAACTGAAAAAGGTTGGTATGTCTGGGTTGAAGAAATTGCTGAAACGACCTATACCGAGCCGTGGTACTCAGACTTTGGTAGCGCTGATGAGTATGTCGTTGTTCCATGGGAACCAAATGTAGAGACGACTGTTTCAGATGCATCTGGTACAGTAGGTGCACAAATCTACGATACGATCAAAGTACTAGATCTTCCTGGAATGTGGGGATTGCCGATCGATGGCAAAGGTGATACCGACAAATGGGGCAATAAAAATCCAGAATTGACAGGTAAAGACCGTGATCCAGATAAAAATGGCGATTACAATTTGCCGAACGGCTGGGGAACCGGCGCAGATTCGAAAGAAGATCTGACTGCGACCTTTACGATGTACTACAGTCCAACAAAACCAATTCGTGACGATAAAATTCCTGCTGGGGCAGAAGTTTTTGATGTCGTAAAAGCACCGTTGATTTCTGGTGAATTACGTACGACTGAATTCAAAGCCTTCGATAAGGCTGGTTGGTATACAATCGTTGTAACTGGCGGCTCAGACTCTGGACGTCTAGCGAAATTCCAAACGGATTATGGTATTCCGTCTGAAACGGTACATGTGCCATCTGGCAGTGAAGAAGAATTTTACACACAAGTAAATGAAGAGAACGTCTTCTCGAACATTCCTGTCTATGACAGCCTGCATGTTAACAAAGCATTATCAAGCGACAATGCGGAAGTCACGTTCACATTGTATAAATACAGCGACCAAGCAAATGATTTTGATTACTCAAATCCTCAAAAGATCAAAGAGTCTTCTAAAGGGATGCCAATTAAAAAATATGGCGAATATAAATCAAATGCCAAAGGTTACGGCTTAGAAGATGTTCGCATCACAGATCAAGGAACGTATGGCTGGGTAGCTAAGGTTGTTGATACTAAAACAAGCAAGGTTATCTATGAAGGTAAACACGGAGATCCGGGTGAAGTCTTCAATGTTCATAAGGTGAAGATTCATACAAAAGCTTCTAGCTCAGATATTTATCTTGGCGATCCTATCCACGATACTGTGATTTTAGAAACAACTGTTCCGGACGGTTATTATGTCGTAGTTGATTTGTACAAATTCTCTGATAAAGTCAATGACTTTGGAAATGCTGACAAAGCAACCGATAAGGACATTGTCTGGACATCTAAGAAAATCAAAGTTAGTGCATCAGGGGAGTATGACACAGATAGCTATACACCAGAAAAAGTTGGTTCTTACGGTTTTGTAGAGAAATTGTATGATGAAAATGGCAATTTGATTCACACTGGTAAGAAGGGTGAACCGACTGAAAACTTTATTGTCCGCCCAGAAATCGAGATTGGAACATCTGCAAAGGATTCTGTTTCAGGAATTAACGAAGGAAACGCCGTTGATGAAAATAGTAATCCAAAAGAAGAGGTAACAATCATTGATACAGTTTCTTATAAGAACCTTGTTGTTGGTCGTGAATACACGGTTAAGGGTGTCTTAATGGATAAAGGAACAGGACAAGCATTTGTTGATTCAGACGGTAAAAAAGTGACTGCTGAACAAACCTTCAAAGCGGATAAAGAAAATGGCACGATCGATTTAAAATTTATCGTGAAGAAAACGGATATGCGCGGTAAGACTGTCGTTGTGTTTGAAAAACTTTATGATGACAAAAAAGAAGTAGCAGTGCATGAAGAAATCACAGATAAAGACCAAACAGTTAATTATCCTGAATTAGAAACAAATGCCAGCGATGCTGGTACCGGTACGAATGAAGGAAATGCGACTGAAAAAGTAACGATTAAAGATTTAGTGACGTACAAAAACTTGATTGTCGGTCGTGAGTATACGGTCAAAGGAACGTTGATGGATAAAGAAACTGGTAAACCATTCTTGACCAAAGACGGCAACGAAGTTCATGCAGAGAAGAAATTCACTGCTGAGAAGAAAAATGGCACGATTGAATTAGAATTTGTCGTGACCAAAGGAGATCTAGCTGGTAAGACAGTTGTTGTCTTCGAAAACCTATACAACAAAGACAAAGAAGTGGGCTCCCATACTGACATAGAAGACGATGACCAAACCGTTTCTTATCCTAAAGTCGGTACGAAAGCCGCTGAGTCTAGTATACATGGAGATAAAGTAGTTATCGAGGATATTGTTTCCTATGAGAACTTGATTCCTGGTAAAGAATATACTGTTGAAGGCAAGTTGATGGATAAATCGACTGGCAATGCTTTCTTAGTCGATGGAAAAGAAGTAACGGGTGGAGCGACCTTTAAAGCACCAGATTCAGGTAAAGGAACAGTCAAAGTCAAATTCACCTTTGACCGTAGTGCTTTGAAAGACAATAAAGAATTAGTCGTTTTTGAACGTCTATACGGTGCGACTGGAAAAGTTGTTGCGACACACGAAGATATCGATGACGAAGACCAGACGGTGCCGGTGCAGCCTGCTCCAGAAGTGAAGACTTCTGCTAAAGACAAAGAAACCGGCATGAATCAAGGAAATGCAAAAGAAGAAGTAACGATCGTTGATACTGTTTCTTACAAAAACTTAATTGTAGGTAAAGAGTACACAGTTAAGGGTGTTTTGATGGATAAAGGAACGAACCAACCATTCAAGACAACAGACGGTAAAACCGTTAAAGCTGAAAAAACATTCGTTGCTGACAAACAAAATGGATCAATCGATCTTGAATTCAAGATCACAAAAGGCGATCTAGCTGGTAAATCTGTGGTGGTATTTGAAACATTGTACTTGGATGAGAAAGAAGTTGCGTCTCATACCGACATCAACGATGAAGACCAAACCGTTGATTTCCCAGAAGTCGAAACCAAAGCAATCGATAAAGACACCGAACAAAATGAAGGTTTAGCGAAAGAAGAAGTCACGATCATTGATACTGTTTCTTACAAGAACCTGCAAATCGGTAAAGAATACACTGTTAAAGGGATCTTGATGGACAAGAAGACCAATCAGCCATTCTTGACGACTGAAGGCAAAGAAGTACATGCTGAAAAAACTTTCATCGCTGAGAAGAAAAACGGTACGATCGATCTTGAGTTTATCGTAACGAAAGGCGATTTGGCAGGCAAAACAGTCGTAGTATTTGAAACACTCTATCGTGAAGATGTTGAAGTAGGTTCTCATACCGATATCGAGGATGAAGATCAATCAGTTAATTATCCAAAAGTTGGTACGAAAGCAGCAGAAACTTCTATTCACGGCGATACGATCGTTCTTGAAGATATTGTTTCTTATGAAAACTTGAAACCGGGTCAACAATACAAAGTTGATGGGGTGTTGATGGATAAAGCAACTGGTCAACCATTCTTAGTGAATAAAGAAGCGGTGACTGGTTCGACGACATTCAACGCAAGCAAAACTGGCTCAGGCACAGTCAAAGTGAAATTCACCTTCAAACGCAGTGCATTAAAAGAAAACCAAGAATTGGTTGTCTTTGAGAAACTGTATGGTGTCAAAGGCGTTCTAGTTGGTACCCATGAGGATATCAATGATAAGAACCAAACTGTCGAAGTTAAACCGGAAGTTGAAGTGAAAACTACCGCAGTCGATAAAGACACTGAAATGAACGAAGGGCTAGCTAAAGAAGAGGTCAAAATTATTGACCAAGTAGAATACAAAAATCTGAACGTCGGCCAAGAGTATACTGTTAAGGGTGTCTTGATGGATAAAGCTACAGGTAAACCATTCTTGACTACTGAAGGCAAAGAAGTTCATGCAGAAAGAACCTTTACTGCTGAACAACAAAACGGTACGATCGATCTTGAGTTTGTTGTAACGAAGGGCGATCTAGCAGGTAAGACGGTCGTTGTCTTTGAAACACTGTATCATGACGACAAAGAAGTCGGTTCTCATACAGATATCAATGATAAAGATCAGTCAGTAAACTACCCTGATGTGGGTACAAAAGCTGCTGAAACAAGTGTCCATGGTGATACTGTAACGATCAAAGATATTGTTTCTTACGACAATCTAGTACCGGGTAAAGAGTACAAGGTTACCGGAGTATTGATGGACAAAGAAACGGGCGAAGCCTTCAAGGTAGACGATAAAGAAATCACTGGTGAAGCAACCTTTAAAGCAAATAAAAAAGGTACTGGTACAGTGGAAGTCGAGTTTACTTTTGATCGCAAAGCTTTAGAAGATCCGAAAAATCTAGTTGTCTTTGAAAAGCTGTACAACGTTGAAGGTAAATTGGTCGGTCTTCACGAAGATATCGAAGACAAAGATCAGACGGTTGAAGTGAAACCAGAAGTTGAAGTGAAGACGGATGCCATCGATAAAGATACTGAGATGAACGAAGGCTTAGCCAATGAACGGGTAACGATCGTCGACAGAGTTTCCTACAATCATTTGATCGTGGGCAAGAACTACACGGTTAAGGGAACGTTGATGGATAAAGCGACTGGCAAACCGTTCTTAACAAAAGAAGGCGATGAAGTTCATGCAGAGAAAACCTTCAAAGCAGAACAAGCTGACGGCACGATTAATCTAGAATTTTATATTAAACGTGGCGACTTAGCTGGTAAGACAGTGGTTGTCTTCGAAAAACTTTATCATGATGAAAAAGAAGTAGCCGTTCATACGGACATCGAGGATGAGGCGCAAACAGTGACTTATCCGAAAGTCGGTACGAAAGCTTCTGAAACAACCGGATCAACCGATAAATATGTAGTGATTAAGGATATCGTAACTTACGAAAATCTAGTACCAGGTAAAGAATACAAAGTTGATGGCGTCTTGATGGACAAAGAAACAGGTAAAGCGTTCTTAGTTGATGAGAAAGGCGAACAAGTTGAGGTTAAAGGCTCAGCAACCTTCACTGCCTCAGAAACAGGCTCAGGAACCGTTGAAGTCGAGTTCAAATTCCTACGAGACGAACTTAAAGAAGATACCGTTTTAGTTGTCTTTGAAAAACTATTTAATGCAGAAGGCAAGTTGGTAGGTATCCATGAAGATCTTGAAGATGAGGATCAGACAGTTCGGCAACCGCAAGTTTCAACGAAAGCCAAAGACAAAGAGACAGGAACCAATGAAGGCTTTGCGGATGAAGAAGTGACCGTAGTGGATGAAGTCAGCTACAAGAACTTAGAAATCGGCAAAGAGTATACAGTCAAAGGTGTCTTGATGGACAAGGCGACCAATAAACCGTTCGTCACTCGTGATGGTAACGAAGTCCACGCTGAGAAAACCTTCACGGCAACAAAACGTGATGGTACGATCGAATTGGAATTCAAGATTACGAAGGGTGACTTAGCTGGTAAAACAGTGGTCGTTTTCGAAACCTTGTATCAAGATGAAAAAGAAGTAGCGGCTCATACGGATATTGAAGACAAAGATCAATCTGTTCACTATCCGAAAGTCGGGACGCAGGCCGCTGAGATCAGCAAGGACAGTGATGAAGATGTCGTCATCAAAGATATCATCTTCTATGAAAATCTGATCCCAGGAGAAAGCTATACCGTTCGCGGGAAATTGATGATGAAGGACGCAAATGCGCCGTTCACAATCATGGGCCGTGAAGTCGAAAGCCAAGCAACCTTTGTGGCGAGCGACACAGGTACAGGGACCGTCGAAATGAACTTTACTTTCCGTCGCAGTGTGTTGTCGGATGACTTGACGCTCGTTGCATTTGAAAAATTATTTGATGCGAAGGGTAATCTAATTGGTGCCCATGAAGACATCAATGATGAAGCACAAACAGTGACGATCAAGAAGACCAATCCGGAGCTTCCTAAGACGAAAGGTGACATCTTTAACAATGATGGCGGGCTCAATACATCCTATGGAGGAAGTTACGATTCTTCCTACAGCAGTGGAGGCAGTCTGCCACAAACTGGTGAACGAGTATTGAAGATCTTGCCATACATTGGATTAGTGATCGTCATTCTGGCAGGTGCACTATACTTCTATCGGAAAAGACAGGTGTAATTCATAACTAAAAGAGACCCTCTCAAAAGTATGATGAGAG
>NZ_JCAFYN010000080.1:0-8233 GCF_059374735.1 Enterococcus sp. GPZ-007
TTAGAAGAAAGTAATTTTTTTACTACAAACAGTTTTTTGACTGTAGAAAACAAAAAAAGGCATCCTCTTTTTGAGAATACCTTGGTCCTATATTTACTTACCATCAACACTTTTTTACTTCATATCCAGAATACGCACGATGTTTCCGACTGTTCGCTCCAAGTTGACCTCTCCTGATTTGAGTGCTTCATCTAATGAGCCGGACTTAGCTAAAATCCCAAAAATAGCCGTTATCCCTTCATCGTACAGTACCTCAACGTTTTCACCAATATAGCCGGCACAAGCAAAGACGGGCTTCTGATATTTTTTAGCGACCTTCGCCACACCATAAGGCGCTTTGCCAAATTTCGTTTGAAAATCCATGCCGCCCTCTCCGGTAAATACATAATCCGTTTGGGAAATCACTTCTTCTAGATGAGTCAGCTCGATTACTAAATCAACCCCAGATCGCATACTAGCACCAGTAAAAACCAAAAGCCCCGCTCCTAATCCTCCGGCTGCTCCAGCACCAGGCTGATCAGCAATGTCGATTGCTAATTCTTTTTCTATGACCTTCGCATAATGAGCAAGATTTTTATCCAGCTCTTCAACCATCTCAGGTGTCGCACCCTTTTGTGGTCCAAACACTACAGATGCGCCTTTTGGTCCAGTCAAGGGATTGGTCACGTCACTGGCAATGACGATTTCTGTATTTTTGATGCGGGGATCGATATTGGTGACATCAATTGTTGCCAATTTTGACAACGCTCCCCCGCCTAGAGGAAGTTCATTATTTTCCTCATCCAGCAATCGAACGCCTAATGCTTGGGCCATTCCTGCCCCACCATCATTTGTCACACTGCCGCCGATACCGATGATAATCCTCTCAGCTCCATGATCTAAAGCCGCCTTAATCATCTCCCCAGTACCATATGTTGAAGTAAGCAATGGATTGCGCTGATTCTCAGCTAACAGCTCGATGCCATTGGCTTTTGCCATCTCCATCACAGCCGTCTTTTTATCTGCTAATAGTCCATAGTAGGTCGTTACTTTTTCCGTTGGGATTGGTCCAGAGACGACTACTTCGATTTTTGTCCCATCGCTACCATCGACCAACGCATCGACTGTTCCTTCGCCTCCATCTGCCATCGGGACATGGATCACCTTCGCATCCGGCAGTACTTTGCGAATCCCGCGTTCCATCGCTTCGCAGGCTTTTTTGGCACTCATACTTTCTTTAAACGAATCCGGTGCTAACACAAACCTTTTCTTCATCAAAATTTCCACCTCGAAATGACTTTATACTCACAGTATCTCTTAAACTAGCGAGTCTTATCAAGCTTCATAGAAAATTCTCAGGTATAAAATTCCCTTAATCATTAGGCAAAAAAATTGCTTTCGCTTTTTTGACCCGTATACTATTACTAAACTAAAAAAAGCAGGTGATCTTATGTATGTTGTCAAAGTCCTACATGGTTACATTGGTAAAGAAGGTCAGCGCACCCGTGAAAAAGACCCTGAGAAGCTTTGGGTATTCCAGAGCAAGCAAGAATGTGATCAGTTCGCCGCAAAGATCGGCGGCCGCAGTAAACATGTCTCAAAAATCCGAAAAGATTAGCATTGCGCATCCTAGCTAGGACGCGCATTTTTTTGCGTAATATCATCGCAATGCAAATCAGATACATAAACTAGCTCACCGGCTTCTTCAGTAAGATAGGAAAAATTCAAACTCTCCAGCAGCCTTATCGAAGCAGTGTTTTCTAGCAGGACAGCGGCCTTTATACAAGTACCACCTTGTTTCCTCCCCCAGTCTATTCCCCAAATCACAGCTTCTTTTCCAAAGCCCAGCTGCTGAAAGCGCGGTGATCCGTATACCCGATCCAATAAATTTCTTGTTCACGTTTCAGATAGACATCCCCGATCAACTGACCCATGACTGTATCAGTGATGGCGTACTGTTTTCCAACATCAAGAGATTGATTCCTCAACAGTTCTCTCTCGTAGCTTTCTCTCGTCATGCCTTGGAACCCTTGATAACGCATCCACTCAAGATCGTTCCGGTACTCCATAAATGTATCGATGTCCTTTAGCTTAAAATCGCGAATCGTAGTTCGTCTAGTTTGGATTTTAAATTTCATAATGAATGACTCCTTTGTAAAGAAAAATTTCCCACAGCTTTGATAAAATCGAATAAATCTTTGCCGCTATTTTCTACTATTCAAAATGATTTCGCAATTGACTAGCTTGAGCAAATCAATTTTGATTCACACACATCCATAGTATGGTAGAGATAGAATGAATTGAAGGAGGACGCATGTATGCCTTGGAATATGAATGATTACCCAGCCTCAATGAAAAACCTGGATCCATTGATTCGGAAAAAAGCCATTGATATCGGCAACGCTCTATTAAACGATGACTATCCAGATGAACGAGCGATCCCGATCGCTATCAGTCAAGCTGAGAAATGGTACGATGACGCTTCTGCCGAAGAAAAGAAGGACTTTCAGAAAGCGAAAGCGCCTCAAAAAAATGATTCTCATGAACACGACAAGAACGCTAAAAAACTGATGAACGCGGATGTTGAAGTCAAATATCAAGAGGAACAATGGATCGTCATGTCTGAAAAAGCCAGCCAAGCAAGCGACACTTTCGACAAAAAGGAGCAGGCGGTAGAACGAGGGAAAGAAATCGCCAAGAATAAAAACTCCACGGTGAAAATTTATAAACAGGATGGAAAATTGCAGGATACAGTTGATTATTCTGAATAATGAAGAAAGATGGTAAGAAGAAGCAGTGTGCGACTTCTTACCATCTTTTTTGCAGATTAACTGTTTTTTGTAAACGCTTCAAAAACATTAATTATACTCTCTTTTGCTTTCCTTAGTAGCAAGATTAATCAACGTTTGTTTGTCTGGCGCTTGGCTGCCAATAGCATTCATTAGCGCATAGTATTCTGATTCATCAACTCTAATCTGTTCACGAGTAAATAGATTTTCTGGTAATCATGCTACTCTCAATACCTTTCTAACATCAAAGTGATTATGTATTAATAAGTGAGCCAATTTCATAATTCACCTTTACAGAAAAGCAAACACTCGTGATTCAATCATTGCACTGCGTATCGTTTGGCATTATAAGCTAGCTGAATAAGTTCGCCTAAGTTCAGCTTTATAGCGATTCGTTTCATTTGTTCCAAAACTTCTATCTCAACTCAAATAGTATAGGTTGTTGTATAATGGGCATAGGAAATCCCTCCTTTCTGAGTACGTGTCTGCTAGGACAACTTAAGTGTAACAGATGGGGGAGGTTCCTTTTTCGTATGTCTTGAAACTACTGATATAGCACGGGCTGAGAATGAAATTGGCTCAGGTATACGGCAGCTACAATTCAATTTTCACGTCTTGGTTGACACTACCTCACATACTCATTATGCGCTTTTAAATTTAGAAATAGTGAATTCACCATTTCCTATGATCGGATCACTGACTCCATCTATCGCATCGCCTTTTTGATAAAACTCTGTCTTACTTACAAGATGCGGCGTTGTTTGACTCACCACTAAAACAGTATTCGCATAAATTTTCAAAATTTCTCCTGAAATAGTTTCACCGTGTACATTTTTCGCAGTGATCTTATCTCCTAAACCAATTACCATTTTTTCTTTACCTTCTTTCAAATTAACCATAAATTACTCATTAAGCAGTTTTATTAAATAGTGTTCAACACCAAAAATTGATTTTAATATTTCATTACATTCTTCAAATAAAAGATTTGTATCTCTAATTGATTTTGGTCTTTCAATACAGTACGCCTTTTTTCTATAGCAAATCTTATTACTACTTTCATCAATCGATACGATCTGAGAATTTTTTACTAAATTTACTCTTTCTTCACCAATACCGATTATTTCGACTGATTCTCGCCAACCATTTTTTATTGCGAGCGTCCTAACTAAGGAAGGTAAATCTAAATTATCCAGAGCTTCGGTTCTCCTATCTTCAAAATGAATGGTGTGGGTGATACAATTCACAAATCCGCAGGCATTGCATCCACCTTCAATCAGTCTTTCTTTGCTTGTAATTATCGCCTTTTTCATTCATCTTACCTCCAACAATTAATCTGTTGTTTGACAAAACCTGACAATGCTTCCTGCCATGTAGGAATTTCAAATCCTAATGCTTTCGCTTTGCTTAAATCCATAACCGAATACCGGGGACGTGCTGCTTTTTGCGGGTATTCCTTTGAGCTCACAGGTACGATTTCTACATCCGTATCTTTTAGAATTTCCTTGGCAAACTCATACCAAGAGCAACTATTTTCGTTTGACAACTGATATACATCAAACGGAGCTTGTTTCTCAATCAAAAAAATCATAAATTCAGCAAGCGTACGAGTCCATGTTGGACGACCAACTTGATCCATCACAACGGCTAAACGATTTTGTGTCTCCGCCAAAATCTGCATCGTGCTGACAAAATTGTCTCCAAATGTTCCAAATACCCATGAAGTGCGGATAATATAATAATCATCCAGCAATTCTTTTACGATTTTTTCACCTAAAGACTTTGTCCGCCCATATTCATTAATCGGATTTGTTACATCATCTTCTTGATACATACCGTCTTCTTTCATCCCATCAAAAACGTAGTCCGTACTAATATAGACTAAGGTCGAACCCGCAGCCTTCGCTGCTTCTGCAACATTACGTGTCCCTTCAACATTGATTTTTTCGTTCAATCGTTTGTTGGTTCCTTCTGCCTTATCTACAGAAGTATAGGCTGCACAATGATAAATGACTTCAGGCCTCAACTCAGTAATAAACTGATAAGTTTCTGCTCTATCAGTAACATCCAACTGATTCGTACCTGTAGCGAGATAATCCACCGCTTTTTCATCTAATAAATGACGTAGCTCCGTTCCTAACTGACCTTGGCTTCCAGTAATTAGAATCATTCATTTCAACCCCTTCCATCACAGTTATTATACGTTTATTCTGTAAGTTTCATTGATTATTTCTTTCTAAAATTCACGATTTACTCTTAAGATTTTTGTTTGATTGTAAAGATGGATACAATACTCAACCAAGACGTAACAAACAACTAAAATAGCTAAAATCGTTTCTATAATACTCAGCGATTTAGTAACCCGTAATAAAATTGGGAAAGTCTCAAAAACTTTTGAGGCTTTAAAAATTGCCGTTGCTGAGATAACTAAAGGAAATGTGAAAGCAGCATAACTAGGATAAAATCCTACTTTCAGCATGCTTTTCATGCGAAGAATGATACAAGCATAAATAAGTTGCGACAAAATCAACAATGAGGCTACAAATGGAAGAGAAATGTCTTTACTTACTGATAAATACCCTGCTAAACAAAGTGAACCTGGTGCTGTCAGGATCGTGATCAGAGGGATAGCAGAATTTTCCAGCTTGTTTCTGTGAGTAATTCTCTTTATTATGATCGGCAACAGAATGAGGTATAAAGCTAATGCAATCCAAACAACGATTTCCCCTAACTCTTTGATAAAAACAGTCGATGTATTAGGAATAACTCCTATTCCAACAAATGTTATGAACCAACTCGGGTAAATAGATTCCAAGGTTACCTCCACAGGCAGAATGTGGACTACAATGAAATATCCCATTAACGTAATGTGGACAATGATCGCTGTTAGCCATAAACAATCATTCATGACTAAATTAGGAAATAATCTTTCCAGAAATACTGAAATCACCATTAACGCCATCGTAAATGTCGGCGCTACTGAAGCAACAATGGGATTTCTTAATGCAGCCAGCGTATCTTTGAAGGTAAAAATAATTTTGAAAAGAATCACCAACATCATTAAAAGTCCAGTAAAACAAAAAGTATTCCCTATTTTTTCCAATCCCTCTAAAAACAGCAGATTTCCTAGTGACACTGTTCCTAAGATTAGTCCACAAATGGGTATTGGAATAGCTTTTAAAAAGTTTTTTATTGTATTATTCATAGTTCTATCCTTTCTAAACTATCGAAAAATTTAATAGTACTTGAAATATATTTTTTACATCCCTATAATAATCACCAGTGAACTATTTGTAAAATAATGATTTTGCATACTAGTTATAAATATCATTAATAGAAAAAGGTGGAATTCCATTGTTAGAATTATTGAGAACTTTCATTATTGTTTATGAAACAAGAAATTTTAGTACCACCGCAAAGCAAATGTTCAAAACACAACCAACTATCTCCGTTCAAATTCAAAGATTAGAATCGGAACTAGGCTTTAAGCTATTTGAACGGAAAGGAAAACAGCTGATATTGCCGACGAAACAGGCTGAATTTTTATACCCTAAGGTGGTAGAATCATTGAACTCACTAGCTAGTATCTTTGCACAAGCAAAAAATTCTAAAAACTTCAAAACCGACTGTATCCTTGGTTGCTCTAACACTACAGCTGTCCACTTACTGCCAGAAATTATGGAACGGCTAATTGCGGAATTTCCATTAATCGCTTTTGAAATTAAAATCATGAACTCACAGGAAGTGATTGATGCCGTTGAGGGAAACAAAGCCCATATCGGATTAATTGAAAAATCAATCGTTTCTCCCTTAATCCAAAAAGAATTTGTTTATAAAGATGAACTCGTACTCGCTGGAAATATTGATTCTGATTACTGGATTTTGAGAGAAAACGATTCTGGTATGTATTATTTTAATGAGACCTATCTTTATGCCAATCACCTAAATCCACAAATCATCAAAGCAAATAATAGCGAGGTTATTCTAGCCTTATTAGAAAACAACTTAGGAAAATCAATCATTTCTAAACTCGCCTTGACAGATTCCTTGAAGTGGCAGGAAATAGACGATGAATACAGGTATAGAGATCTCTTTATTATTCAAAATAGACAAAACCAAGCCCCTGAAACAGCTTTAGTTTATGAGCGAATCAAGTTGTCATTAACAGAGTTATACAACCATTCAGCTAAATAATTCTTCGACACAAAAAACTACTGATATTGTAGGGCTGATAATTATGAAATTGACTCAAATACAAATGAGTCATAACTAATGCTTGCAATTCCGTATTGCTTACCTGAATAATGGCTGGATCCATCTCTTCTCGTTCGGCAGTAATCAATTTGAATCCCCAGTCTGTTTCAGGTGTTACAATCCCTGTTTGTTCTTTTAAAATGTTGATTGCTCGATTTAACATTTAAGTCCGTCCTCTCTGCAAAAAGAAAACCCTAATGACCAACAATCGTCATTAGGGTTATTCATCATCCTTAATATGTCCTTCGGCTCTCATCGATAAGTACTCTCCACCTGAACCAATGATAATATGATCTTGTAATTTGATCTGTAATAACTTTGCAGCTTTTTCTAAACGAGCAGTTAGTTGAATGTCAGATAGAGAAGGCGTTACGTCTCCCGACGGATGATTATGTGCGATGCAAATTGACACGCTATTAGATAACAATGCTGCTTTCAAAATATCTCTTGGATAAGCTAATGATTGATTGATCGTGACAATGTGAATCGTCTGGATAATGGTTGGTTCTAACTTTTGAGAAAGCCCCGCCATCACTAAAAATTCCCTATCTTTATGCTCTATAAAGGGAGAAAATAACTGGTACAACGCTTGAGAGGTATTGCATTTTCTTCCCGCATACAGTACGGATGATTCCTTTACTAATTGCAAAGAGACGATATTTACACGTTTCTTTGGCTCACATTTGACATCTGGTTTTGTCATTGTCAAGTCCTTCTTTCTATTAATTTTTGAAATTTCTTACTCTTGTACTTATTATGTGCTATCAATACTCTTCTGGTAACAACATCGTCTGATGGGTATGATCATCAATCACCCACAGCTTTTTTATTTGGAAACTTGCTAAATCATTCGTAATTCGACATTCATGATAATTAATAAAGAATGGTTCTTCTTGACGATGGATAATCGTGATCGTTCCTCGTTGGTCGTCTCGATTGAATTCAAAGATTTGTAGATAATCCAACGTAATCTCTGCTTGTTTCACCTTCTCATCAATCAACTGAAAACAACGTTGCTGTATTTCCTTTGATACTTGTTCATTCACTCCCCTCGTGATATAGCGATTTTCTTGTGTATCGAACATTGTTTAATCCTCCTCTAGACAAAATCGAGTAGGAGATGAGTGATTATTTCACTCATCGTCCCCTCACACCACCGTACGTACGGTTCCGTATACGGCGGTTCAGTTTTACATGACATGTTTTGTTTGGTA
>NZ_JCAFYN010000081.1:0-7752 GCF_059374735.1 Enterococcus sp. GPZ-007
AATGATGTTAGGATGATTTCATGGACACGATTTGGTAGAATCTAACTACTAAGAAAAGGACGTGTCCACGATGGCAAAAGCCAAGAAAAAATTTGATGAAGACTTTAAGAAGATGATCTTAGATTTAAACCAGTCTGGCCAATCGGTCGAGGAACTGGCAGCGCAATATGGTATCGCTACACAAACGATTTATCGTTGGAAGAAGCTTTATACAAAGAATGAAGCAACCGGCATGACTAAGGCAGAAATCCTAGCAATGAAAAAGGAAATGGCCCGCATGCAGGAGGAAAACACTATCCTAAAAAAGGCTTTAACCATATTCGCTCAAAAGTAAAAATGAGTGATGTCTTCAAATTTATTCAATCAAATGTTCATGATCATGACATAAAACAAATGTGTACCGTTTTGGAAGCACCGAAATCCAGCTACTATGACTGGAAGAAAAAGAAGCCTTCCAAGCGCCAATCAGATAACGAACGCTTAAACCGCTTGATTTCAGGAATCTACTTTGAAAACAAGGGGATCTATGGTGCGCCCAAAATTCATAAGATTCTTGTTGGCCGTGGCGAGACCTTGTCCCTAAAGAAAGTACAAATACTGATGAGAAAGTTAGGCTTGCGTTCAATCACCCTCAAGAAGTATAAGCCTGGCAAGCAAGCGAAAGTTAAAGGTGAAGGACGTAAAAACCTGTTAAACCAAGATTTTACCACTACGTCGATCAATCAAAAATGGGTGACAGATATTACCTATATTCATACCCTAAAAGATGGCTGGACCTATCTTTCCACCATCCAAGATCTTCACACAAAGAAAATCATCGGTTGGAAGTTTGGCAAGCAGATGACGAAAGAATTGGTTATCGAAACCCTTGACCATGCGCTCTTAAACCAAATACCCTCCAAGAACTTGATCATCCACTCAGATTTGGGTTCTCAGTACACCAGCGAAGCCTATGAGGAAAAGCTGAAAGAATTGAATATCCAGTACTCCTTCAGTCGTAAGGGCTGTCCGTATGACAACGCCGGTATCGAATCGTTTCACGCCTCACTCAAAAAAGAAGAAGTCTATCCATCAAAAGCGTATGAAAACTTTGAAGCTGCTCATTTAGCGTTATTTCAATGCATTGAAGGATTTTACAATCGCAAGCGAATTCATAGTAGTATCAACTATTTAACACCAAATCAGATGGAGGAGTTGGCATTGCAAGCTTAGTTCCTAGCTACCACCTACATTTTTGTGGCGAGATTTCCACAGAGCTTCAACTTCATCGCTTCGATCAGCGGTCAAACGGTTTTGGTTTGACAGCTGGTCGAAACGATGAGATACTCACCCGCTGGAATCTCGAAAAAATTCTCGCAAATCGTGTCCGAGGTATTGACTCAAATCCAATGCATACTAAAATTGGAAATATGATAATTGTTACATTTGAAGCTGTCTCTAACATTTCTCCTCACCTTTCTCCTAAACAAAATCACTAAATATCTTTGTGAGAATTCCTAAAAGCAGATAAAACATTATTACTGTAGCTCCAAAACTACAGAACACTGCATACCTTTTATTTAATTACCTAAAAATCTCCCCCAAATATTAGTATCATCCTGTCATTTTGAAAGCAGTTATTTTTTGTAAATAGGTAAGGCTCCAGCTACTACTTGTTTTGAAGAATATAAAAAATTTTAGACATAATTCCACAGAAAAAGGCCAAAAGATAATTTCTTTGAGACAATGCAATTAACATCAATAACACGAATATAAGCTGAAGTCTTTTGAATTTCAATTTACTATTTCTTTTATGCTCCATAGATATTTCCTCCAAATTTTCTTTTTCACTTTAAAATTCTATTCTTTACAAGTTAGTATCATCAATCGACTAAATAGCACTATAAATGAATGTAATAAAGTTTATTATGCTAAATCCTATCATTACTTATTTAGTTGTTTTTTAATCACAACATAGCAAAATGTTACAAGTATCAAAACGGTTCCTATTATGACTATCACCATGTTTACAACATCCTTAGAAAATGGTGTCAAAAGGGAATATACTACCAATAAAAATAATACAAACAAAGTCAACACAATATGTTTTCGTTTCATTTTCACTCCCACCTCTGCAAAATGCAGTTTCCATCCTTCCTTATGTCACAATAAATTTACTCTCTTCCGGAAGTTATATCGTCAATTTTTCCCGCAGCTAAGCAACTCATTACAATAACTCCAATCATACATCCTATAAATAAGCCCAATAAAAACAAGATCATAAACGTCCCTCTTTAAAAATATTTATTTTCATCAAAGAAAGGTAGGTCCATAGATTTGTACCTACCTTTCGGGAATGCTAACAGAAACTGACTACACGTTTATCTTTTAAAGTGATTAATCTGGAATATCAAATTTTTTTAGAGCCAAATACAATCTGATCATACACTCTTGATAACAATCTTCATCAAAGCTTCCATTACGACAAGATTCTTTAACTAGCAATGGTTTAAAACTGTTCACAATTTGAGAAAACGCCTCTTCATCATCCTTTTGAACAAGAATAACGAGTTCTGCTAATGACTTCATTTCACGCATCCTCCATTTTTTAGCACTCATTTTTCATAGTGAGTGCTACAGGAGGAGCACGAATCATATAGTTTTTTAAAATTAATGGGTGAGATGTTTTCGAATTTTTCCTAGAATACGTTGACGCTTTTTTGTAGCACCTTGCCTTGTCATTGATAGTTGAATAGAAATCTCATAGTCTGAGTATCCAAAAATATATTTTTGAATCAGTAGAGATTGATCTTTATCAGACAGCTTTTGAAATTCAGCGGCTAAGGCAAAATTAGAGAAATCTAGTGATAAATTTTCAGATACCACCGTAACAGTTTCTTGTGGATACATAGCTTGCTCCTCGATAAAATAATCTAGTGTCTTTTGTCCAGGAACAAATTCAGTAACTTTTAGTCTGCTATTTTTAGCAAAATAATTAATTGCCGTATTATGAACTGTTTTTTGAATATAGCTAATAATCTGTGCATCATCATTTGCAAAATCAAAATTCTGATTCATTGCTCTCACTTCTTCCTTTGAAAATTCGAAAGGAAAAAGATATACGGACAAATTAGGTTTTAAGTCTATATTGCCAATATCCTCTCATAGCACGTTCAACAGGGATTGATTCATCTCGATTTATTTTTGGAAGAATATTATTTACAAAATTGCGATAATCAGGAAAAATTTCATACGATTTTGTCCACTCATGATATATTTGCTTGGTGGATAATGGTTTCCCTGACTCTTTCAAGATTGATGCAACAATAAACCCGTAATCTTTGTAAGATCGATGATGGTTATCGATTGCTTTTCGCTGAGTAAAGTAATCTTGGAGCTCCTTTTCATTTTCTAAATTCATCGGCTCCACTTCACGACATATTGCTTTATCAGAATTTGTCGTGTCTTGATTATCTTCTAAATGAATTAAGTATTCTTTTAGATCAAAATACTGTTTTGAAAGCTCCCTTCTTTCCTCCATCAATAGTCTCAGTTGCTCGTACACTCGACATTTTTTATCACGAATATCCATATTCTTTCTTCCCCTTTCACTACTAAAAACAAAAAGGGAACACAAAACTGGACATTAAATCGAAAATTGTTTCAAATTATTAGTAAAAAATATTATCCTCTTATCTTAGCTCGCAATTGCTACTTCAAAAGATGTTATTTGATTTTTGAAATTTAATTTCCCTTTTCTTCTTGAAAGGTCCACTCCTTTTTAATATCTTGCAATTCTCTAATAAGAACTTCCTTAATAAATGAGGTAAAATAAACGTCTTGTTCATCGTTAATATACTTATCCTTCAATGTTCCCAAAGCCTCTTCCGTTAAATGTTGTAAAAAGTCTTCATCAGTTTTATACCCCTTTTGCGGTATCCCTATATAATTCAAGATTGCTTAGCATTTCAAATCTAAAACTTGTAATTGTATAAGTATATTTTCAAAATTACTACTATTTACTTCTTTTACTAACAGTTCTGCCTGTTTTTTTATACGCTCGAATTGTTCAAGAACGATAATGTGTTGTGACTTTAATTCTTTCTCTGAAATTTTTCTTTTTTTAATTGCATATTTCACAAAATTTATATCCCACAAATACATCATAATTATCACTCCAGTATTTCGAGTAATGAATACCTATTAGTTAAATCATTTCCAAAAGATATCTTTTCCAGAAATGTATCTCGATACCCCTTTTCTATTAATTCAATAATTCTATCACTCGTTAATTGTTCTTCCTCATTTATCTCTAGAAAAAACATTAGTAAACTAGCTTTTTCCTTTATTACATTAATTTTTGTGATTGTTGTTCTGAGATTATCTGGCGAAATATTTTCTATAAGAAAATCAAACTCTCTCAAAATGTTCTCTGAATACTCTTGAAGTCGAACGTCTTGAAACCTTTTCTTCTTAAATAGATGTCTAAGGCTGGCCTGCCACATTATACTATCCTCCTATTTTCATCGTTGATTCTAACAATCTCACATTCAGTATTTAGTATTACTAAAATCTATATTTCTTTTCCTTTTTCAATGGTTTAAATAAAAGCAATCAGGAAATTCGGCTATCAGCTCGAAAATTGTTTTAACAACGGCAAAAAATATTTATCTTCGGCTCTTTTTCTCGCCAGCGCTGCTTCACTTAAATCGTCATACATACCCAGATAGTGTCGTTTTCCACGGAAAGTAATATAAGCTACCCACATTCCCTTACACCGATAAACTCCTTTTACGCCACTAGTATTGTTTTTGGCCAATTTAGCTTTCAAACATTCGACAATTGTTCCTTTTACACAAGTCCTACTTTCAACTCTTTTCAAACAACCACAACTTTTTGTGTGACCTGATGATAAGTTGCCATAGCTTACTTCACATAATTGACCGCAGCTACACTTACATCTCCATTTTGTTTTCCAATCTAACTTCTTATTTAATGGTTCAATGACAGTCAGGTTACCGAATACTTGCTTTTCAATATGATATTGTTTTTCCTTAAGACATCCACAACTCCGGATTTCTCCTCGTTGCAATCGTTTTGCCGATGCCAGTATTTCATTGCCACACGAACAAAGGCATTTCCATACAATGGTTCCTTCGCTACGTTCTTCTGTTGGATCAAGGGCAACTAGTTCACCAAATTTTTTATTGGATAAATCCTTATATCTATGCCGATTTTTAACATTTCCACACCCGCAGCTTTTTGTTCGACCCGAGACTAAATTGGAATGATAAACAACTGTTTCTTGTCCACAATCACAAAGGCAGTGATACTTTTTATAACCATTTTGAATTAATTCATCTAAAATAATCAGATGACCATATCTTTTTTGCATAACCCATCGCCTCATTACTCATGAAATCTATGTACTGAGATAACCAGGGGACCACCCTAGTTATCTCTACTAAATCACTTCAAATTTGAAGGTCATTTGGATGTTACATTTTGTATTTTGATATTTTCCGTAATATGCTCCTTTAATTTGAAACCCACCAACTGCTTGAGAATTTAAAATCCCCAATTCTTGATTTGCTACTGAAGGATGTAACTCAATCATTGGAAACTGAAATTCTTCCAATGAACTCAAACTTAATTTCACTTTTTCATCTTTCCTACTAGGTTCGATATCATTAGCTCGAATGACATCAATCGTTGAACTAGAATCCACTTGCATTTTGGCTAAAGATACTTTGAGCTTAGCAGTTGAATTATTTTTCACTTCGTAACTTGGTGATGATACCTTACCGTTTTGAACATCTGTTGATCCAAAAATTACTTTTTGCGGGATAGTAACATCAATCAAATCTTTGGCATCTAAAATATTAATCGTAATATCTTTCGTAAGATTGCCAAGTTGGATCGTAGCAGTATAGGAGCCAAACTGAGGCTTGACATCATGCTTAATCACTTTAATTTGCTGAGATATTACATTTCCACTTGAAAGTTCCCACGCTTTAGATTGGCTTTCTTGCAAAATCCATTCTTCAATTTTTGAAGCAGGAACGTGGTTAGAATAGGCAGTGAAATTTTGTGAACTCAAGACATATTGATCGTCAAAGATACTATGATGATCATGTACAAAAACAGGCACAGTCACTTCTGACTTATTCCCATTTTGATCGGATAATTCAACTTTCGCATACGTCAAACCAATTTTAGATGTATCAGGTATTTTTATATACTTTGCTGTTATTTTTGAAATATCATCGTTATCTTGCAAGTTTGTTACTACATCAAGTGGGTTGGCTGATATACTGCCGTTGACTGGGATCATTTGTAAAATACCATTCCCAGTAGGTGCAACATTGTCAGGATTAACAGTTAACTTTGCTTGTACTTTGGTAATATTTCCAGATGGATCACTTACTTCCAGATAAACATCTTGAATACCAACTTTCTTATTGTCCGGAGTTGGTTTTGACTTATCAAATGAAAACGAAAATGGTCTATTAATATCATTATCTGATACATGATCGATAAAATCAGCTTCCGTTACAGTACCTCCGTAGTCTATCGTTGCATCCTTACTTATGACTTTTGGAGGAGTTGTATCCTTCACAATCACTGTAGTACTCAATCTTGCGGTATTTCCCAAGTTATCGATTAATTTAACACCAAAATTGTGACTACCTAATCCTAGACTATTTGGGTCCGAGTCTGGACGAATGGTAACGGGTTGTTTTCCATTATCCTTTGGCGGACTTACAAAGAAGTCATTAACATCTGATTTTTGGCCAAGTTCTAATTCTATTGGGTTGATTAATATCCCTGTTGGAGGTGTGGTGTCAATTACTGTAAATGGAACAGTAACCAGCATTGATTCATTATTATCGGAGAATCGAAACTTACCGGTTGTAACACCTAGTCGAGAATCAATAGGTCGCTCTTCCATACTCCAATTTACTGTTCCAACGTGTGATAAAACATCTACGTAGTTAAACGGATCATTAAATGTAGCATCAAATAAATTCAATTCAATCGTATTATTTTTCTTTGGAATCACATCTAGTGATCGTTTTGAAACATTTACTATAATCGATTTTGTTTGATGAAAGCTTCCAATTCGATCATTGACTTGGTACCAAATCCCGCCCACTTTTTCTTCTACATAAAATCGCCATTCAAGATCGTATTCAATATCAAGTTGAACAAGCCCTGTATTTCCTTTGCCTCGTGTCAAATTAATGGAATGATCTGTATACGTCGGAATTACCGTATTTGGATCAGAGCTAGTGATTTTTGTTATGACTCGTTTAGCAGGACCCGTAAAATTGTATTCATTCATTTCCCAATTCGTACAGTAAGTCTCAAAGTTTGTGGGATAATCATACGAAACGGATGTACCCTCTTTTTTTGGTATAAGAGCCTGTGTCAAAAAAGTATCAAGCTTATTCCACTCGGCCTCAGTAGCATCTTGTGCAACTCCTGCTGCGGTAGCTCCTGAATCACTTGCAAAGCTATATGTGGGAAATGACAAACTTCCAATAATGCAAACGAAAGCCATAATCAAAGAAATGCTACTTTTTTTCATAAGCGCCCCCCAATAGAAACCTCAGCTCTAAAGCGATAAGCATAAGAACCACTCCAATGAAGGAGAGAAATTTACTATTATCTCCTTCATTGCCTAATTGTGGTAATTTCTCCATCTTATCACTTTGGTTTTCATCAACTACATCAGAATGTTGGTCGGTTCCTTTGCCAATGATCCCCTCA
>NZ_JCAFYN010000082.1:0-7059 GCF_059374735.1 Enterococcus sp. GPZ-007
CTAATCTATTTTTGGCAATTGTGACAAATCCAGTTTTTTTCCCTTATGCACTTGTCAGTATCTTATGTGGATTAGTAACAGGATATTTAGTAATGGCTGGCTTTTTTAAGAACCTCGGTGGAGCGATAGTCACTTGGTTAGCCTGTACGTTGACAAATTCTTTCACCTCATCTTTAATTACTATCTTTGTATATGGTGGAGCAACGGGCATTAACACAAGTTCATTGGCAACAGCAGCATTGATAGCAGCTACAAAAGAAATCGTTCTATCTGTATTTTCAACATCGTTAATAGAGAATTTAATTGATAAGGGATTAGTTTTTCTAATCGTCTATTGGTTGGTAAAAAAAATACCTAAACGTTTTTCTAGCCAATATGCGCCATTGGACAATGCTTCGCTGACCAATGTAAAAACGAAAAACTGAAGGTGAAATTTTGTGAAGACGAATAATAAAATATATGGATTTATTAGAGAGTTGAATCCGATAACTAAATTATTATTAGTCCTAAGTTTAGGAATAGGTTGTATGATCTATCCTAGTTCTTTCTTAGGATACTATCTGTTAGCAATTATTCTGATTCTTTCTTTTTCCATGGGAACAGGTAGAAAAGTTGGTTTATTGATACTGGGCTTCGGAATTCCAGTTACGTTGATGTTACTTTTTATCCAAGGATTATATAGTCCTAAAAATACGATAATTATAGCTAATTTAGGGTTTGCTAGCCTCGGTTTAGAAGGAACCTTGTATGCGTTAAAAATTTCTTCTACCTTATTAGTTTTTCTGACGACTTTTTATCTTTTTTTAAATACAACTAAAAATTCAGAAACAGTTGCTGCATTAACTCAATCGGGTCTAAATATGAAAATCGGCTATCTTATTTTGGCTAGCCTCAATGTTGTTCCGCAAATGCAAAGAAAAGTGAAAATTATTCAAGAAGCACAAGAATCTCGCGGTGTTGAAGTAACAGGTTCATTCTTACAACGAGCAAAAGCATTTCTACCGCTAATAGGACCGGTTGTTCTATCTTCTTTGACAGATGCTCAAGAGAGAGGGATGACCCTTGAGACAAGGGGCTTTAGTATTAAAGGGATCAAACCAACAACACTAATCGAAGTGAAGCATAGTCGAAGTGATACCTTTCTAAAAATAATATCTATATTTTTTCTATTGGTCTCTCTAATTGTTCGATTTTGGAAGTAGTGAGGTGATTAGATGAATAAATTAGTCGAAGCAATAAATTTTTCTTATCGCTACAATGAAGCTCCAAATACAGCTTTAAGGAACATAAGTTTCGAAGTTCAATCAGGAGATTTTGTTGCAGTAATAGGAGCTAACGGGGCTGGAAAGTCAACTTTGTGTAACGCATTGTCAGGATTAATTCCAAATTATTTTATTGGTCATACAGATGGAGAAATAAGAGTTAAAGGAAAAAGTATTTCAGATATTGGAGTTGGTGAGTTATCACAAACAGTTGGTCTAGTTTTTCAAAATCCGTTTAATCAACTATCCTATACAGCTGATACTGTAAGTGAGGAATTAGCTTTCGGGTTAGGAAATAGAGGGCTAACCAAAGAAACTATGATCGAAAAAATTAAAAGAGTAGCTGAAATAGTTCAGATTACTGACTTATTAAATAGAAATCCGTTAGAGCTTTCAGGAGGGCAAGTACAAAGAGTAGCTCTTGCTGCTGCAATTATTTTAGAGCCTCAGATTTTAATTTTAGATGAATGCACTACTCAACTAGATCCCGTGGGTAGTCAGCAAATCATGAAAACGGTTAAAACGCTGAATGAAAACGGTATGACGATCATAATGGTGGATCACGACATGGAGAAAATAGCTAGTTTGGCAAATAGAATTCTTGTAATGAAAGAAGGAAATTTAGTTTTGAATGATACCCCAGAAGGAGTATTTAGTAATCCACGACTAATGGAATATGGTGTGAGTGCTCCTGATTATTATGAAATAACAAAAGACTATTTTTCCAATTCGACTATTTTGACTGAGGAACAAGCTGTCAAAAGGTTGCAGGAGGTATTGATGAATGAGGATTGAAATAAAAAATCTTAGACATAAGTATTCTTCTGAAGATATTGCTTTGAATGGAATCAATACTATATTTGAAGGAATAGAACCAATTGCGATTATTGGTCAAAATGGTGCTGGAAAAACAACTTTTGTCAAACATTTAAATGGTCTATTAAGACCAACTGAAGGAGAGGTACTAATCAATGGTGAAAACATCGAGAAACATACAACGGCTTTTTGGTCTCGAAAAATCGGTTATGTCTTTCAAAACCCAGATAATCAATTGTTTTTGGAAAGTGTAAAAAAGGAATTTGAGTTTGGTCCAAAACAACAAGGCGTATCGAAAAAAGAAATCAATAAAAGGTTAGAAAAAATTGCTGATCTAGTAGGTTTAACTGATAAACTTTCCGTCCATCCATTCGATTTAAATGCGACAGAGAAAAAATTCTGTACAATCGGATCTATTCTAATGATGAATCCTGAAGTAATCATTTTAGATGAACCTACTTGTGGGCAAGATATCATAGGAAATCAGCGTTTAACTAGGATTATTGAAGCATTGAAATTCAATCATCAACTATGTCTAACAATTACTCATGATATGAAATTTGTTGTTAAAAATTTTGATCAAATCGTCGTTATGTCGCAAGGGAAAATATTAAAAAGAGGAACAAAAGAAGTAATTTTTTCTTCATCAGAAGTATTAGAAGCTAGTTATGTAAGTCCTCCACCAATTACAAGAGTGGGACAAAAATTAGGATTTTCAGAACCTGTTTTTAATAAGAATGAATTCCAGCAAGTTTTTGAGAAGAAGAGATTTGAATAAAGATAAATGGGTGAAGTTACCCTTTATATAGATACATTAAGAAAGCGGGGATAAAAACATGGATGCAACAAAAGAAAATGAGAGAATTATTGGTGTTCCGATACCAGAGGAGGGAAGTAAAGAGTTTGAGAAAATGAATCGAATGGCTAAAAAAGCTATTCCATTGATTTTATTGATATTTACATTTGGTATTTTGGAACAACAGGCTTTTGGTATGATTTTTGTCAATATTGGACAACAGTTGGGAGCCACCAACTTAGCTCCTTTAATCACTTCAATTCCAGGAATTATTTTAGGAATTGTCTGCGTAGTTTATGGAGCGCTAGGTGACTTTGTTTCATTGAAAAAAATGACATTATTTGGAGTAATTATTTTTGTTTTGGGTTCCATCATTGGCTTTGGGTTTGGACCTAGTAGTATTTGGGCAGTTGTTATTGCTCGAGTTTTACAATCTGCTGGTGGACAAGTGGCCGGTTCTGTCTTTTTAGTTCTAGTTTCAAAGTATATTGCAAAAGAAAATCGCGTAATTTATTATGGTATTTTTGTAGCGGTCTTTCGTTTTTCAGCAGCTTTAGGTGTTGTTGCCGCTGGATATATTACAAAAATTGATTGGCGTTGGTTGTTTGCTGTTCCAATTATTTCTGTTCTATTTATTCCTTCGTTAGCAAAAAATTTACCTGATGAACGTGCAGAAGGAGCAAATATTGATTGGATTGGTTTCATCTTGATTGGTGCATTCGCTGGCGCAATGACGATGTTTTTCACTGACATGAATGCATTTTGGGCTATCTCATCTGTTGTAACGTTAGTATTATTTATTGTTTATATTAATAAAGCGAAAAATCCTTTTATCACACCTGAATTTTTAAAAAATCCTGCATTGATAGCAACAATGTCAGTTATATTCATTGGATACTTCTTCAGCTACACATTAAACGCGGGTGTTAATGCTATCGGACTAAATGTTTTTGGCATTGATTCAGCAGAAGTATCATTGCTGTTGGTTGGTTCAATTTTATTGGCAGCGGTTTTAGGATTTGTTTGTGGGCCTGTTGTTAAAAAAATTGGCCGTTCAGCTGCTATTATTATGGCTCTAACTTTTATGGGGCTAGGTTTGTTAGCTATTGCCTTTGCTATTCCTCACGGTAAAGTTTGGGCGTTAGCATTTGCACCATGTATTTATTATTTTGGAACTTCATTCTTTTACTCACCAATTGTAGATACAGCAACTCTGACAGTTGCTCCTGAGGAATCTGGTCGTGTATTAGGTGTCAATGACTTGGTACAAGCTATCACTGGGTCAGTTGGTGTTGCCGTATTTGGAGGGATGATGTCTTCTGGTGTTATGTCCGGTAGTAGTGTTGTCGGTTCAGCAGCAGGAGCGGCTTCAACCTATGCAAATATTTTCTTAATTGGCGGTGTAATAGTATTAGCAGCGCTTGTGATATTTATTATCACTAAAAAAATGATTTACACTCACGGTGAAAAAATTCAACAAAATAAATAGGAATAATTAAGCATTGGAGGATTCAAAATGACAAAAAAAGTGATTTTAGATTGTGATCCAGGTCATGATGACGCATTAGCGTTATTGATGGCTATTGCTTCAGAAAAGATTGATTTATTAGCAGTTACTACATCAGCTGGGAATCAACTTCCAGAAAAAACATACATTAATGCCAAGAGATTATTAACACTGGCAAAAAGTGAAGGAATACCTGTTGCTAGAGGCGCGGAAAAGCCGTTGCGTCGTGAATTGATAATTGCAGATGATGTTCATGGTGAATCTGGTATAGATGGTGCCGAACTGCCAGAATCTACAATTGCTGATTTGGATATTTCAGCGAACGATCTGATAGCAAATATTCTAAGAGAATCAGATGAAAAGATTACTCTGATCGCTACTGGTCCATTAACAAACATTGCGATTTTCTTATTATCGCATCCTGAACTAAAAGAGAAAATCGAACTAATTTCCTTTATGGGAGGAGCATGTTTTGGCGGAAATATGACGCCTCATGCGGAATTTAACATCTATGTAGACCCTGAAGCGGCAGATATCGTAGTTAAATCAGGAGTTCCAGTTGCTATGTTTGGTTTAGATGTGACACTAAAAGCTCAATTATTTGAAGAAGACATCAAAGAAATTCGAAATATTGGGAATCAAGTAGCCACAACAATGGCTGATCTATTAGATTTTTTCAATTTAACAACTACACGACCATTTTGGGCTGATGAAACTCACGTTGAGGGTATCCATATGCATGATCCATGTGCTGTCGCTTATGTTATCGATCCAGACATGTTTACTGTATATCCAATGAATGTACAGGTAGAGACCAGTGATACACTAGCATTAGGTAGTACTGTAGTTGATTATGATGACGTGTATAAGAAAGACAAAAATGTTCAAGTTGCTTTTGATCTTGATTTAGATAATTTTAGAAAATTGACGATGGATACGATCAAGTATTTTTCGTAAGATAATTTATTATTGAATATATGCTAGTGAAGACAATTGGAGAGAAGTGCAGAGATGAATAAGATTACTGTAGTAGGAAGCATCAATTTGGATACAACGATTCGTACAGAGCAATTTCCAAAACCGGGAGAAACAATTCATTCAAAAGAAGTTTTTACGAATGGTGGTGGAAAAGGAGCGAATCAAGCAATTGCAGCAGTTAGAAGTGGTGCTCATGTGAATTTTATAGGAGCAGTAGGAAATGATGATGGTGGAAAAACGCTTGTAGATTTGCTTGAACAAGATGGAATCAATACATCAGGTATTGCTCATTTGGATAACGTAAGAACTGGAAGTGCTTATGTTACTGTTGATGATAGTGGTGAGAATAGTATTGTAATATACGGAGGTGCGAATCAAGAAATTTCAGATGAACACATTTTGAAGAATCAAGAAACGATTTCTTCGAGTGATTATCTAATTGCTCAATTGGAAACCAATAATGAGAGCATTGAAAGTAGTTTTGAAATTGCTCAACAAGCCTCCGTGTATACAATTCTTAACCCAGCTCCTGCACCTGAAAAGTTGCCTGAAAAAATAATTCGCTCAACAGATATCTTAGTACCTAATGAAATAGAACTGGAAACAATCGTTGGTTCTAAAATCACTAGTGAAAGTGATTTAGTTAATGCAGCATATAAAATTCACGAATTAGGTGTTAAGGTTCTCATTGTCACATTAGGAAGTAAAGGAGCATTCTTTTCTATTGCTGATGGAAAATCAGGAATGGTCCCTGCATTTGAAGTTCATGCGGTGGATACAACTGCTGCAGGAGATACATTCATCGGTGCGTTTGCATCAAAATTATCTCATAATTTACAAAATATCGAAGAAGCAATCACTTATGGAAGCAAAGCGGCCTCTCTGACAGTCCAACGGTACGGGGCTCAACCTTCTATACCCTATGAAGCAGAATTAACTATTGAAATATAGAATAAACTAGAGAGAAAAAACATACCAAGATTAGAGGGTAGAGTCAGTGACGGCTGATTCTACCCTCTAATTTAGTATGTTTTTTAGGAAATTATTCTAGTTTAGCCACTAGTGTTGCGCAAATATAGTCAGAATAACCTGAAAACTATCTCTCACTAAAATTTCCAAAAAGTCGAATGCTTACGCAACGGATGACTTTTCTCCAGAAAATTTTAGTGCCTATTTAAGTGAATTCGAATAGTGACGACAATTTATCTAGTTAAAATCAACCAGGTCGATGCCGTTCTAACCAGATTTCTGCAGATTCAAAACGCAGATAGTGGAAAGAACGTTTCAGCTGAAAGAGCGTCGCTGCCGAATTCAGTTCGATTTTGATGAGATAGGTTAATAATGTCGCAATCAGCGTAAGAATCACTTGATTGATCGCGCCTTGTTCGCTTCGTGAGTTCAATTTGTTCTAAGACGGTGATCGTTGTATTCGATTTTGTCCGGGTCACAAAGAAATACCCGTCATTGTGCAAGCGGTCCAGCAGCTTATAATCAAAATAGCCACGGTCTACAACATAAGTGGCTTCTGTTTTATCCACCAAGCATTCGAAATGATTTCGGTCATGTTCTTCGGCATTGGTGAGGGTAAAACGCTCTGGATATTGATTGTCTTTATCCAGATAGCAGAGATTTAAATGAAGCTTGATCCCAGCTTTTGTTTTCCGGAACTTCGCCCATGGAAAGCGAGTTTTATTGAGTGA
>NZ_JCAFYN010000083.1:0-7045 GCF_059374735.1 Enterococcus sp. GPZ-007
AGTTTTTTTTGTTTATCGGGAAGTAGCTCAGCTTGGTAGAGTACTTGGTTTGGGACCAAGGTGTCGCAGGTTCGAATCCTGTCTTCCCGATCAAAAAAGAAGGTGAAAGCCTTCTTTTTTTTTATCCTTATTTAAAGAAAGGCGTTCTTCTTTATTTCACGCTCTAAATTCGATATAATTATGGTCAGGAATAGTCAATAGGAGGCGATATCATGAGCAGAAATACCTCTGATTTGATCGAATCTTACTTGAAAGATATTTTGGAAAATAGTGAAATTATCGAAATTCGCAGAGCTGAAATGGCACAATTGTTTAATTGTGTTCCTTCTCAGATAAATTATGTGATCAATACTCGTTTTACTTTTCAACGAGGATACTTAGTTGAAAGTAAACGCGGTGGCGGTGGATATATTCGAATTAGTAAAGTTAAGATTTCTGATCAACATTATTTTTTGGAACAATTGATGGATTCTTTTGGAAGTGAGATTTCTGAGGCAAATGCTTTTGGAATTATTCAGAAATTATTCGAAGAGGAAATTATTACGGAAAATGAAGGTAATTTGATGTTGAGTGCAGTATCGAAGAATGTTCTTGGTATCAGTCAAATTGAAAACAGACTACGGGCAAGAATTCTTCATGGATTTTTGGAACGTTTAAGTTATGAGAAAAAGGAGTGAGGGATATGGATCAGCTGTATACAGAACGCGCAAAAGCAGTGTTGGCGATCGCCCAGCAAGAAGCTAAATATTTTAAACACCGTTCGGTTGGTTCGGAACATCTATTGTTAGCGTTAGTGATCGAACAACAAGGAATTGCGGGTAAAACATTACGTCAAATGAATTCAAGTGAAAATGATATACGTGAAGAAATCGAGCATATGACGGGTTACGGATCGGTTAAATCCTATCCTGAAGGGGGTTACTTGCCTTATTCTCCTAGAGCAAAGCAAATTTTGATTTTTGCAGATGATGAAGCGAAGCGTTTTAATGCAAAATTGGTTGGAACTGAGCACATCTTATTAGGGCTATTAAGAGACGATGAAATCTTGGCTTCTCATATCTTAGTGAATCTCGGTTTGAGCTTGCCTAAAATGCGGCAGCTTTTATTGAAGAAAATGGGTGTGAATGAAGCATCAAATGGTAATCAAGGAGCTGGGAATCGCCGCAAGGCACCAGCGAAACCGGCTCAAAGTAACTCACAAGGTACACCTACCTTGGATGGTTTAGCTCGGGATTTAACGAAATTGGCTCGAGAAAAGCGTTTAGACCCAGTAGTAGGTCGAGACAGTGAGGTTCGTCGTGTGGTTCAAATTTTGAGCCGTCGAACCAAAAATAATCCTGTACTAGTGGGAGAACCTGGTGTCGGTAAAACGGCAATTGTTGAAGGTTTGGCGCAACGAATTATCTCAGGTGATGTACCTGAAGATATGCGTGGAAAACGTTTGATGATGTTGGATATGGGTGCCTTGGTTGCTGGAACAAAATATCGTGGAGAATTTGAAGACCGTTTGAAAAAAGTGATCGATGAAATTTACCATGATGGACAAATCATTCTATTTATTGATGAATTGCATACCTTGATCGGCGCGGGTGGCGCTGAGGGCGCGATCGATGCTTCTAATATCTTGAAACCTGCGTTAGCACGCGGAGAATTGCAAACGATCGGTGCGACAACCTTAGATGAATACCAAAAATATATCGAAAAGGATTCTGCTTTAGAACGTCGATTTGCTCGAGTACAAGTAGAAGAACCAACCCCTGAAGAAGCAGAAGAAATATTGAAAGGTTTGCGTCCTCGATATGAAGATCATCATGGCGTTGAAATTACTGATGAAGCATTGCATGCAGCCGTTTCTTTATCCGTACGTTATATCAATTCACGTCAATTGCCGGACAAGGCGATCGATTTGATGGATGAATCATCTGCAAAAGTTCGTTTGGATTCGACCGATGAAGTATCAGAGCTGACAGACTTGGAAGAAGAAGTTAAAGATTTGGTGGCTGAAAAAGAAAAAGCTATTCAAAATCAAGACTTTGAATCTGCTGCTCGTTTACGTTTACGAGAAAAACAATTATCTGAAGTATTGGAGCAAGCAAAAATCAAAGCGGCCAAGCAAGAAAATGGCTATATTGATCAAGTAACTGATGAAGATGTGGCAGCGGTTGTTTCACAATGGACGGGTGTGCCGCTACAACAGTTGGAGAAAAAAGAAAGTCAGCGTTTAATGGATCTGGAAAATGTTCTGCATAAGCGGGTCGTTGGCCAAGATGAAGCAGTTGTTGCCATTTCGCGAGCGATTCGTCGGGCTCGCAGCGGGTTGAAAGATCCAAACCGTCCAATCGGTTCCTTCATGTTCTTAGGTCCAACAGGAGTAGGTAAAACGGAGCTGGCTAAAGCATTGGCGGAAGCAATGTTTGGCAGTGAAGAGACCTTGATTCGAGTAGATATGTCTGAATACATGGAAAAATACAGCACCAGCCGTTTGATTGGTTCACCCCCAGGTTACGTGGGCTATGAAGAAGGCGGTCAGCTGACAGAGAAGATTCGTCAAAAACCTTACTCCGTTATCTTGCTGGATGAAGTGGAAAAAGCCCATCCAGATGTCTTCAATATTTTATTACAAGTCTTGGATGATGGTCACTTAACGGATTCAAAAGGTCGAAAAGTTGATTTCCGCAATACAATTTTGATTATGACCTCAAATATAGGTGCGACAGAGATCCGCGAAGAAAAAAATGTCGGTTTTAACGTGAAGGACATTACGAAAGACCATGCGATGATGGAAAAACGAATTTTGGAAGAATTGAAAAAGGCTTTTCGTCCAGAATTTCTCAACCGGATCGATGAAACAGTGGTGTTCAAATCACTAAACCAAGATCAGATTAATGAGATCGTTAAAATTATGAGTCGTGCTGTTCTGGATCGTATGAAGGAACATGAGATTAAAGTGAAGATTACTCCTGCTGCTTACGATGTTATCGGGAAAGTTGGGTTTGATCCTGAATATGGTGCACGGCCGATTCGACGAGCACTACAAAAAGAAATTGAAGATCGACTTGCGGAGGCTTTGTTGTCTGGGCAGATCCAATTGGGTGACACGGTAACGATTGGAGCAAGCAAAGGCAAAATCACATTAACAGTGAAAAATCCAAAAGAAGAAAAAATTCCAGAAAAAGTTTAATTGATCAGAGGAGGACGTGTTGATGTCCTCCTCTTTTTTATATCGTTAGTTGGAAACTTTTGCAAGCTGTGATAGTATGGGAAAGTCTAAAGGGAGGAAACACCATGATCGAATTAATTGCGACGGTAGAATCGCTGGAACAAGCTGAAGAATTGCTGACTGCCGGCGTGGATACACTATACATAGGGGAAGAAACTTTTGGTCTGCGACTGCCCCATTCTTTTTCTCGCGAGGAGCAGAAGGCGCTGATTGACTTGGCACATACTCAAGGAAAAAAAGTGAATATTGCTGTCAATGGCATCATGCATCCTGAGAAAATGAAAATGATCCCAGAGTATTTGAATTTTCTAGCGGAAGTGAAACCGGATCACGTCGTTGTTGGTGATACGGGTGTGATTTATTTATTGCAGGAATATGATTTGCCATATATTTATGATGCGGAAACTTTGGTGACTAATGCGCGACAGATCAATTTTTGGCAGAAAAAAGGTGCTGTGGGGGCAATATTGGCTCGCGAAGTTCCCTTTGCAGAGATGCAGCGTTTAAGCGAGCACGTCAATGTACCAGTGGAAGTATTGGTTTATGGCGCAACGTGCATTCATCAATCGAAACGACCGTTGTTGGATAATTATTTTAATTACACAAAACAGACGGAAAGTGCTTCAAAAGAGCGGGGATTATTCATTTCAGAACCGAAAAAAGCAGAGACTCATTATTCGATTTATGAAGATCAGCATGGCACACATATCTTTGCTGATAATGATCTGAATTTGATTAATGAGCTAGCTGAATTGAACCAAGCGGGTTATCAAACGTGGAAATTAGACGGCTTATTTACATCTGGCAAAGATTTTGTCGCAATTGCGAAAATCTTTGCAGAGGCTAAATCAGCAATTGAAACGAATTCTTGGGATGAATCAGCCGCAATCAACGCGCAGCAAGCAATTCAAAAATATCATCCTGTTGGTCGGGGAATGGATACTGGTTTTTATCATTTGGACCCAACAGCGATTAAATAGAGGGAATAGTAGCATGACAGAGAGAAAGTTGAAACGGCCGGAAGTTTTAGCGCCAGCCGGGACATTAGAAAAATTGAAAACCGCAATTCATTATGGTGCGGATGCAGTTTATATTGGTGGAGATGCATATGGTCTGCGTTCTCGGGCCGGAAACTTTTCATTTGAAGAAATGGAAGAAGGAGTGGCTTTTGCCAATCAATATGGCGCTAAAGTCTATGTAGCAGCTAATATGGTCACGCATGAAGGCAATGAAGAAGGAGCCGGAGCATTCTTCAAAAAATTACGTGATATTGGGATATCGGCAGTAATTGTTTCCGATCCTGCTTTGATTGAGATTTGTGCATCAGAAGCGCCCGGGTTAGAAATCCATTTATCTACGCAAGCCTCAGCTACAAATGCCGAGACCTTGAAGTTTTGGCAAAATGAGGGCTTGGAACGGGTTGTTTTAGCTCGAGAGGTATCGATGGAAGAGTTAGCAGAGATTCGTCGCAATACAGATATTCAAATTGAAGCCTTTATCCATGGCGCGATGTGTATTTCCTATTCAGGTCGTTGTACTTTGTCGAATCATATGTCCATGCGGGATGCAAACCGTGGCGGCTGTTCACAGTCCTGTCGCTGGAAATATGAATTATTCGATATGCCGTTCGCCCAGGAACATCGATCATTGACAGAAAATGGCGATGTGACAGAAGAGTTTTCCATGAGTGCGGTGGACATGTCCATGATCGAACACATTCCTGATTTGATTGAAAATGGTGTCGATAGCTTGAAGATCGAAGGTCGAATGAAATCAATTCACTATGTATCTACTGTAGCGAACGTTTATAAAGCAGCAGTTGACAGCTATATTGCTGATCCAGACAACTATGTTTGCAAGCAAGAGTGGATTGATGAATTATGGAAGGTTGCTCAGCGAGAATTGTCAACGGGTTTTTATTACCACACACCAACAGAAAACGAACAACTGTTTGGACCACGCCGAAAGATTCCTGTCTATAAATTTATCGGTGAGGTTTTAAGTTATGACGAAGCTAGTGGAATTGCCACTATTCGTCAACGAAATCATTTTAGAGTGGGGGATGAGATCGAGTTTTATGGTCCGCATTTCCAGCATTTTGAACAAACGGTTACGGAAATGAAAAATGATGAAGGTGAATCGATTGATCGCGCACCTAATCCGATGATGGTCTTGACGATGCCAGTCGCTCAGCCAGTTAAACCGGGAGATATGATTCGGAAAAAGAAAGACTAATATATAAGCCGCACGCTAGAAGTTGGATGAAAAGCCGATTTTTGATGTGCGGTTTTCTTGAGATATTTTTTAAGAGAAAAGAGTGTTTGGAACAAAAAATGATCCTTTTCTAGCAAAATAGATTAAAATGAAAGTATTGAGTTTGAAGCTGTTTATTCTACTTACTTTAAAATATTTCCATTACCTTAATACGAACTAGGAGGAAGATGAATGAAAAAATATGATTATATCATTGTTGGCGGCGGTAGTGGCGGGATCGCCTCAGCAAATCGTGCCGGTATGTATGGGGCGAAGGTCTTGTTAATCGAGGGAAATAAAATCGGCGGGACCTGTGTCAATGTTGGCTGTGTTCCCAAAAAAGTGATGTGGCAAGCTAGCAGTATGCTGGAAATGATTGAACGAGATGCACCTAGCTACGGTGTGCGGGCAGATGTTGAAACATTTGATTTCAAAGAATTAGTTGCTCGGCGCGAAAAATATATTGATTTTTTACATGGTGCTTATTATCGCGGACTTGATAGTAACAATGTGGAACGAATCGAAGGCTATGCGACCTTCAAGTCTGATCATGTTGTCAGCGTGAACGGCGAAGAATATACCGCACCAAATATGCTGATCGCAACGGGCGGCCGCCCAAGTCAAATGAAGATTCCCGGTGGTGAATATGCCATTGACTCTAACGGATTCTTTGAAATGACGGAACAACCAAAAGAAGTAATTGTTCTTGGAGCTGGCTATATCGCAGCAGAATTGAGTGGCGTCTTACAAGGGATGGGTACTCAAGTTCATTGGGCTTTTCGTCACAGTCGTCCATTGCGGACATTTGATAAAATGTTGGCGGACAATTTAGTTGAGATCTATCGAGACAACAAAATGAAGCTATACGACCATCATGTGGCAAAAGAAATTAAACAAAATGCCGAAGGAACCTACACTGTCTATTTCGAAAACGGAAATACACTGACGGGAGATAAAGTATTGTTTGCCGGCGGTCGTGTGCCGAATACGGATAATTTAGGCTTGGAAAATACTTCGGTGACATTGAATGAAAAAGGCTTCGTGATCGTCGATAAATATCAAAATACGACGAGTGAAGGTGTTTATGCGGTTGGTGATGTGATTGGCAAGATCGACCTGACACCAGTAGCCATCGCGGCTGGTCGTCGTTTATCAGAACGTGTCTTTAACGGTAAGTCTGAAGAATTCTTAGATTACGAAAATGTACCAACGGTGATTTTTACACACCCAACGATTGCCACGATCGGCTTATCAGAAGAAGCTGCTATCGAACGTTATGAAAAAGATCAGATCAAGATCTATCATTCAAGATTTACGCCGATGTATTTTGCTTTGAGTGATTATCGTCAGAAATGCGATATGAAGTTGATTTGTCTTGGTGAAGAAGAAAAAATCATCGGCTTACATGCGATTGGTGTCGGTGTTGATGAAATGCTGCAAGGATTTGCAGTAGCTATTAAGATGGGCGCAACGAAGAAAGATTTTGATGATACAGTTGCGATTCACCCAACTGGCAGCGAGGAATTTGTTACAATGCGCTAAAAAAATGATGTGCCGCAAATCGGCACATCA
>NZ_JCAFYN010000084.1:0-6416 GCF_059374735.1 Enterococcus sp. GPZ-007
ATTTTTGATTTAGTCAACAATCAAACCATTCAGCAAGGACTGTCTTCTAATTTGACAGGATAATAATTATTAGTCAAATTTTCTTCTCTTACCAATAATCACTCCGACCATCCCGATCATTGCGATTCCTAAAGGCTTCAGGATCGTCGTATTTGTCGTTTCTTCACCGGTTTTTGGAAGAATTTTTCCACTGCTTTCCGGATTATTTTTTGAAACAGTCTCTGCTGCAGAATAACTTTTAGCTTCTGGATAAGCCTTTACTTCAGCCGCTCGCTTTCCACCAGTGCCATCTCTGCTATCAGTAGCTGGATTAGTGCCACCTGCTTGTTTTTCTTCTTTTATATAAACATACGTAATCGTTTGTTCCTTGGCTTGGTATTCACCCTTCGCATTTTTTGGCGTTTCTTTTATTTTCCAACCAGAAATTTTTTTACCAGTCGTTTCGTACTTATCACCGATTTTTCCGATTTTCTGTTCTATAGGAGGGCTTCATCTGCCAAAAAAGCTTTTTGATAATTTTCCTCTTATTAACTAATGCTAATTATTGAAATCCTTTCCTTATTTCAAAAAGCTCAAAATCTATTTTCCTCGTTCGTTGATTCGTTAAAAAATTTGTTCCGGTTTGACTACTTGATCTGATAGCGCATGATTATCCACCTTAACTCTAGCGATAAATCAGCGGAAACAAGCGTCAGTTTTTTTGAGAATTTGGCCTCTTAGCAGTTTAAAAAAACAGGCCTACTTATAAAAGCAGGTCTGTTTCATTAGCTAATACATATTTATATTTATGGTAAATCGTTTCCAGCTGCGAAGTATACGTCGTACCATTCTTGTTTCGTTAAGGTAACGTCGCCGCCTGATGCACTTTCTTTGATCCGTGTCGGATTCATTGTACCTAAGATGACTTGCATATTTGCTGGGTGACGCAGAATCCAAGCAGTCGCGATCGCATTTTTATTGGTATTATATTTTTTCGCTAATTTGTCTAACAATGCATTCAACTCTGGGAACTTGTCATTATCAACAAAGACTCCCTCGAAGAATCCGTATTGGAATGGTGACCACGCTTGAATCGTCACGCCTTTGCGACGAGAAAATTCTAACACGCCACCATCATGGTCAAACGAACGCGTATCTGTCATGTTCGTGTGCATGCCATAATCAATCATGCCTGTGTGCATAATCGAGAACTGTAATTGATTGATCAATAATTTTTGATCCACATGTGATTGTAGCAACTTAAATTGTTCAGGGTTGAAGTTTGATACACCAAAGTGACGGACTTTTCCGCTGGCTTGCAGGATATCAAAAGCTTCCGCGATCTCTTCCGGCTCCATCAATGGATCAGGACGATGCAATAGATAGCTGTCTAAATAATCGATCTCCATCCGTTCCAAAATACCATCAACAGAATCCAATAAATGTTGCTTAGAAAAATCATAGCGTTTCTCATCGCCAGTGACGATGCCGCCTTTTGATTGAATAAAGAATTTGTCACGAGAGATGCCCGCTTCTTTCATAGCAGCAGCAAAAACCAATTCTGATTTTCCATCTCCGTACATATCTGCTGAATCAATAAAATTGATCTCACTTTCTAAAGCTGCCTCTAAAGCTTCTGCTGCTTTGGTTGGCGTTAGCGCTGCCATTCTCATGATTCCGAGAGCAATTGCGGAAGTTTCCCAATAACTGTTGCCGATTTTTCGTTGTAACATTGTGTCCATCCTCTCTGAAAAACATTTTTTCTTACCTATAGAAGTATAGACTATTTCGACGATAAAAAAAATCCTTAACTCTTGTGAGCAGGAATTCTATTTTACTTTCTATTAACTGTTTAGCTGCAGCACATCAAACACTTCGACGCTTCCCTCAATTAAATCAATACGAGGATATCATTAGATCCTATTATATTTGAATGACTTGTTTGCAAAAAATGAAAAGTCCTAACAGCTGTTGCTTGACCCGCTCGACCTTTCTTTCGTATGCTTGTTTTTGAAGGAGGATTCCTCTATGTATTCCATGCTGAAAAAAATCATTACTGAGAAAGATATTTATCGTCAGATTTTACTTTTAGAGCAGCTTCTTAATCACTCCCAGCTGACAGCCAAAGAGTTGGCCGGAAAGATCGGTACCACAGAACGAACGATTTTCTCTGATTTGCAGCTGATTCGAAGCTATTTACCGGAGAGTTGGGAAATAGACTCTGACAAAAATGGCATTCGTTTGGTTTCGTATGAACAGTCATTGACCAATGAGCTTTGGGAAGCCTTCTTGCCTCATTCCGTGAGCTTACAGCTAATCAAGCAACTGTTTTTTAATAAAGAATTGAATGTTCCTCGCTTTCTTGATGACACGGGTATCTCTTATGAAACCCTCAAACGCCAGCGAACAAAGATCAATCGCCAATTGCAGCCGTTTAATATCAAAATTCGTTTGACCGCGACAAGCGCTTATTTACTAGGAGAGGAAAGTGCTATCCGAATCTTTTATCACCGCTTGTTATTGCCATTTACCCATAACAATTACTTTTTTGAAGATTACTCCATCCACGAAGAGCATTATTTATACTTTTTAACAAAAGAGCTCATAGAGGATCTGACGGTCGATACAGAACAAATCTTTGGAATCTGCTGGTTTTTTATCAATAGTATTCGCATCAAAGCTGGCTGTCAGATCGATAATTTTACTTTTGAATCAAACGATCCCTTGTTTACTCTCTATGCTCCCCTCTTAAAAAAATTATATGAAAAGGAAGGCGTGTACCTGCAGGATGAAGAGATCTTTTTCGCCTTTTTCTGCTTTTTAGAAAGCTGGAATTATAATAATCCGCTAGGAAAAGACGTGAATCAGATATTGACCAATGAATATCCTGAATTGCGTGAAAAGGCGCAACAAATCGTTCAAGAAATCGCCGATGATTTATCGCTACAAGCGTTACTCTGGACACATTTGCCAGCAAATATTCTGCTGCTGTTATTAAAATATGCGGAGTCACCCACTTTATCGAAGCAATTCCAATTAGAATACCAAGAATTATTAGTGCAGCGAAATCAAGACTATGCTATTTTAAGTGAAAAAAGCATCGCGCTTTTCAACAGTCTGCCGCAATTTTCTGCCATTGGCGATACCACCTATTTTGTCAATCTTTTCTCTTTGTTGAGTCAACAGGCGATCTTTACAGTCCAGCCACATACGAGAACCGTTTTCTTTGTTTTTCAAGGAGAGCCTGCCTGGAAAACTTTTCTACGGCAAGAATTGGCTGACCGTTTAGGGAAACGAGTCAATCTCGTTTCCCTAGAGCACTCTCAACTCAAAGATTTGAAGTTTCAAACCGATGATTTGATTGTTTCCAATATTCCGCTGGATTCGCTGCCGGTCCCAGTGAGTTATATTTCGACTATTCCAACAAAAAATGAGCTCAGTCAATTGACCGAACTCACTTCACATTCCTATCTTTAGCCGAAACGGTTAGTCATTTTGATAACGACTGACCGTTTTTTCTTTTCTTTGAAAATTTCCTTTACTAATTCTCTTCTCGATTTCAACAACGAAGAACAGCAGCAGTGCATTTCCTAAAATGACTAATTGTTGCGTTAAACTAAGTGCCGTTGTTCCAATCAGCTGCTGTGCCAGTGGTAAGAAAACAACACCTAATTGAAGGATGAAGAGGATTCCTAATGAAATAAACAAGAATTTATTTTCAAAAAAGCGACGATTGATCGCCGGATCAAGCAACTCCCGACAATTAATCATGTAGACAGCCTGTCCTAGAACAATGCTCTGTAGAAGAATCGTCTGCTGCAAAGCCGCACCTTCAAAGCGCATAGACAAGAAGTAGGCAGGGATCATGATCAACAAGGAGACATACAAGATTCTAAAGAAGCTGTAACCTGATAATATTCCCATCTTTGTGTCTCTTGGCGGACGATTCATCGTATCGTGATTCGCCTTTTCAAAGCCCAATGCATAAGACAACGTAATCGTCGTTACCATATTGACCCACAAAATTTGGATGGGAGTTAACGGCAATGGTCGATTCATAAGTAATGCCAAGATCACGATCAGTCCTTGAGCTAACGCGGTTGGTAAAAAGAAATTAATGGTCTTTTGCAAATTATCAAAAATTCTGCGACCTTCTTTAACAGCTTTTACGATCGTGTAAAAGTTATCATCGGCTAATACCATATCTGCTGCCTGTTTACTTACTTCACTACCTTTGATACCCATCGCGATACCAATATCGGCCTGTTTTAAGGCTGGCGCATCATTGACCCCGTCACCAGTCATTCCAACAATTTCTTCTTTTTTCTGCAGCGCCGTAACAATTCTCAGCTTATGATTAGGCGTCGTCCGGGCAAATACATCAACGTGCCCGACTGCTTCCGTCAATTCCTCATCAGACATTCCGTCAATGTCGGCGCCTTCTAAGATTTTGGATGTATGCTTCAACCCAATTTGTTCACTAATTGCTTGAGCAGTTGCTTTATGGTCTCCGGTGATCATTTTAACGGAGATACCTGCTTGTTGTGCCTGTGCCACAGCTCGAATAGCGCTCTCTTTCGGCGGATCAATAATCCCCGCCAAACCAGCGAAGGTTAAACCTTCTAGGGAATCATGGGTCAGTTCGGCAGATGAGACTTTTTTGTAGGCAAATCCTAAAACTCGCTGGCCTTTTCTCGCCAGTTCCAATCCATTTTTTTCCCATTTTGTTTTTTCTTCCGTCGTTAGTTCTGCTTTTTCCAGCAACACTTCAGGAGCGCCCTTAACAAAAATCACTTGTCCATCATTCTCATCATGCATCGTCGCCATGTATTTGTAGCTTGAGCTGAAAGGAATTTTCGCTACAACTGGTTTCAGCTGCTGTTTCTCTTCCGCTACGTAGTTCAGCAGAGCAAGTTCTGTTGGATTTCCGTGAATCTCTTCAATTTTCTGATCATCCTGCGTTTTTAACTCCTGACAATTATTCATAATCTCTTTTACTAATGGCAATTCTCCTGTTACGACCTCTTGAACAGTCATCTCATTTTTCGTCAGCGTTCCTGTTTTATCCGAGCAGATTACCGTCATCGAACCTAATGTTTCAACCGCTGGCATGCCTTTAATGATCGCATTTTCATCCGCCATTTCTTTGACGCCCATCGACAGGATCATCGTCAAGACAGCTGGCAGACCCTCTGGAATCATCGCAACAATCAAAGCAATACTCGCAGAGAACATCAAACTCCAATCCATCCCATACCTAAAACTTGTAAAGAAGAGCAGGAAAACAATCAATGCTAAAATCCCTCTAAAAATCTGTTTGTTCAACTGGTGCATTTTCTTAACCAGCGGTGTTGTTTGGGCTTGAATCGATTGCAGCGCATGGTTAATTTTTCCGATTTCGGTACTATCTCCTGTCTCCACGACGACGCCTCGGGCAGAACCGGTTTGTACAAGTGTCCCTGAGAAGGCCATATTTATCTGATCGCCAGCCATCGCATCCTGTTCAATTGCCTCGGCTGACTTTTCAACTGCCTCAGATTCTCCAGTCAAAATTGATTCTTCTACGGTTAAATCATGAACTTCGATCAAACGCAGATCCGCCGGAATAACGTCACCGGCCTTCAAAATTACGACATCCCCTTGAACTAATTCTTCTGAATTCAGCTTAAGCGGCTGGTTTTCATTTAGTACGGTAGCTTCTTGCCCCATCATTTGCTTCAAACCATCCAATGATTCTTCCGCCTTACGTTCCTGCCAGTATCCAACGAAGCCATTGACGATAACTACTAGGAAAATAATGCTGCCCTCTACCGCTTCACCCGTCGCAAATTTCAATAATGCTGCGACGATCAAAACGATCATTAACAGATCTGTAAAATGCTTGCCAACTTTGCGCCATAGCTTGACCTGCTCCTTTTCCTCCATTTTATTCGGTCCATTATTTTTCAAACGCGCTTGGCGTTCCTGTTTGGTTAATCCAGTGATTTGTGCTTCGACTTTATTTAAAGTTTCTTCAATTGATAATTTATACCACTTCATATGTATTCCTCCATTTCATTCATTTGATACCTTAAGTATACGGAGAAATATCATTTTTTAAGGTCGATATTTTCATGGAGGTCGGAAATTATTGCGCTGCACAGCTGACTCATTGCAAAGAAGAAGTTTTTATAGACATATCATTTGAACGATTTAGCCACTTTCTAACAATTACTACTGCGAAAAGCAAGACAGACAAAAAAAGCCGCGACCCAAAAGGAAGCGCAGCTGCTCACTACTGATTTCGATTAATGTAAAAAGTTTTCCAAATCATCGCCATACTCATCAATTTTCTTAGTAGTAAAAATTGTACCAGCTGCTAAAAGTCCGCCTACAACAAGTGTACTAGCAACCATAAACTTAAATACTGATTTCATTGTGCTTACCTCCTATAATTC
>NZ_JCAFYN010000085.1:0-5319 GCF_059374735.1 Enterococcus sp. GPZ-007
GACTCTCATATTATTCGAAATTTATTACTCTATATTCCATGAATCCGGAACTAGTGGAGCATTTAAGAAAAGATAATTACAGAAATATTTATAAAAAATTGGTTTAAAAGGCGACTAATAATAAGAGCACAACTTTAAATCCAGATTATAATTTTTTTTCTTCATAAACTTATGGAAAGTGCGAAATAGATTATCTCGCGGAGCCGTATCATAAATGATGATATTTTTTTATTTTTCCCCGGTATGACAGGCTTTATAGCACATTTAATAGATAAAAATGAATCGGAAGGATAGATTATTGCAGATCGGTGACGAGAAAAAGAAAAGAATTACCAGCATGCGGCTGGCCTATGAGCTTTTTGAACCTTATTTGAAAGAAGAAGGGTTGAGAACATCTTTATGTCGTTGAGTTGAATACGAAAAAGGAGTCAACATTTTTTAATTTAACTTCTATTGGTACGATTAACCAAGCAATCGCAGTACCTAGAAACATTTTGAAACCCGAAATACTATATAATTCATCCAATATCATCATTGTTCATTGCCACCTAAGTAGGAACACAACTTCCGACATTGTTTTTACTGAAAAACTCAGGAAAGATTCTATAAGTAGTTCTGATAGACTAGTTAATTATTGGCTGTTGAACAGTTAAAAATAGTTCTATAAAAGAAAAGACTATTTAAAACATGAAAAAACCTAAATAACAAGCAAATGTCATTTAGGTTTTTCTTGAATTACTCTATTAATATGTATAAAGAACTACACAATAAAAGATACGGAAATCATATTCAAAGCAAACTATAGTGCCTAATCAGTTAATGATAAACTTTCTGTACGTATTGGAAAGGACCTCATTTACTTACCATAGTGTTGAATCTATTTAGCTTTGCCTATAGATAAGAATATTTTTTCTAGATCTACAAGTTGTTAAGGTATTCTACCTACTGGGAGTACTCAACTAAAAAATACCCCAATTTAGCTGCTAAGCTCTCTTTTTGGCAACTTTGCAGTTGTTTACATATCAACAACAATCGACTTCATTTGAGTCATACTTTCTATACTATATTTGATGCCTTGAATGCCAATACCCGATTTTTTTATACCTAAAAATGGGAAATTATCTGGACCTCTTTGTGTACGGTTGTTAATTTGAACAGTTCCGACATCTAAAGCGTTAGAAACCTTTTGAGCTTGTTGTAAATCATTTGAAAAGACAGAGGACTGTAATCCATATTCAGATGCATTTGCCACCTCAATCATTTCCTCAACTGATTGTACACGTATAATAGGCAAAATTGGGGAAAATGGTTCAACCCAAGCAAGGTCCATATCACCTGTTACATTATCAAGTAAAGTAGGATAAACCAGATTTTTCTCTATTTTTAATGGCAGAATAGCCGTAGCACCCTTTTTAATCGCATCTTCATATAAGCTCCTTGTTTGCTCGACAGTAGTATTATTAATAACAGGTACAATTGTAGGATTATCTTGAGGCATTCCAACGGATAATTCTTTAACGATTTTTTGTAGCTTGTTTGTTAACATATTTGCATTTTCTGATGTTACTAATACACGCTTGATGGCTGTGCATCGTTGACCTGAGTAACTAAAAGCCCCAGCGACAATTTCTTTGGCCGATAAATCTAAATCGGCATCAGGTAAAACGAGAGCAGCGTCTTTACCACCAAGTTCACAAAGTATCGGCTTAATACCTGCTAATTTTCCAATGTGTTCACCGACTTTAGTGCTACCGGTGAAGTTGATAAAATTTACAAGTGAATGTGTAACGATGTAATCACCAATTATACTACCTTTACCAGTAACACTATTGACTACTCCAGCTGGAATCCCTGCATCAATAAAGGCTTTGATTAGTGATAGAGTACTAATAGCTCCTTGTGATGCTGGTTTTACAACGACAGCATTTCCGCCCATAAGTGCAGGACCAATTTTCGAAGCAGCTAAATTTACAGGATAGTTAAATGGGGCAATGGCTAAAACCACGCCCATTGCTTTGCGAGTAATAAAAGCATGCTTGTTTTCAGCCGTTGAATCAAAAGAACCACCTGAAATAATCTCTCCAGTTGATTCCACACCAATATCTGCTGTATAACGAAGTAAATCTGCTGTACGGATTATTTCATTCTTCGCATCTTTTAAGCTTTTTGCAATTTCCCACATCATTATCTCAGCGATTTCATCAACACGTTGCTCCAATAGATCTGCTGTTTTGTATAATAGTTTTGCTTTGTCCTTTCGAGGAATTTTTTCCCAACTAGGTTGAGCTGCTTTTGCTGCTTCCATGACACCATCTATATCCTTTTGTGACATTGATGGTGTTTCACCAATTAGGCTTCCATCGATAGGAGAAAAAATGCTCAGGTATTCTGCTGCTCCTTGTAACTGACCGTTTATAAGATTATTGTATTTTTTATTTTTCATTACGTAGGCTCCTTCATTTGACTTACTGATTTATATAAATCAGTTTTTACCATGCTACAGTTCCACTAGTATTACTGAATGTACCAGTAATTTTATTTTCATTTGAAATAGCAAGCTCCACAGCTCTTGCGATGCCTTCTTCAATACTTTTGGCACCATGTTTTTTTGCATCTTCAGCGGTTCCACCACCAAAATCTGTAGCAACCATACCAGGATCAATGGCATTTACTGTTATGATCGAATCAGTTCGCTCTGATAATTCTTTTGCTAGTTTAATAGTGTACATATTGACAGCAGCTTTAGATGATTGATACCCAGCAGCACTTGCATTATAAAGTGGCGAATTAACTGACGTAGCCGCCGTTAAGGAACCCATCTCACTAGAAATATTTAAAATTTTAGCATCATCGGTTTGCTCAAGTAATGGCAACATTGTTTGTGTTACATCAATTAAACCAAAGAAATTAACTTCAAAATCTTTTCTTATAGTATCTAAGTCTAATTGTGTTGGTGTACGAAAATTATCGAGAGAAATTCCTGCATTATTTATTAAAATACTTAAATAGCCATATCGCTGCTTAATCGTCTCAGCTGCTTGCAAAATTGAACTATGATTAGATACATCTATTTGGATAAAATCTGCATCAATATGCAATTCTTCGAGCTGTTTAACTGCATTTTTTCCACTTTCTTCATTTCTAGCTCCTAATAGGATACGATGCTCTTTTTTTCCTATTTCTTTTGCCATTTCAAATCCCATTCCGCGATTTGCCCCTGTTATTAAGGTTAATTTTTGTTTTTTACTCATTGAAATTACCTCCTGTTTTGTTTTAAAAATTGTAACAGGTAGATAATAGCAGGTTCGTGTAACATGAACGCAAGACTTTTTCGAAAATTTTTTTTAATCTACCGAATTGGGAACTCGAACTTTCATTCTTTGCAAAAATTTTCTATTGGATTAATTTCGTATCCATGCTAAACTGACACAACTATTAAACTAGAAGTGAGGGATCAAGATGTACACAATCACTGAAGTAGCAGAAAAATATGGGGTATCTAAAAATACATTGAGGTATTATGAAAGTGAAGGGCTTTTGGTCAATATCCAACGTGACAGCAATGGAACTCGTTCCTATTCAGATGATGACCTAGAAGAAATTGGTAAAGTTATTCATCTAAGAAATATGGGGGCTTCTATAAAAGAGATAAAGGATTTTCTTTTTGATGAAAAAGAAGTTACTGCATCGGAATTAAGAGAAAAAATTATTTTTTTAGATAATCTTGATAGCCAGCTTATTAAGAAATTAACTGATATAAAAGAGCAAAGAGAATATCTTTCACGAAAGAAGGAGCGTTTTGCACACCTACTCAAATCTAAAGAAGTAGAAGTGTCTATTGGAAGTGGAAGATAAGTCAGCTATTTTTAGTGTCTAATTAGCGAAGATTAAAGAAATTGAGTCTCAAGGGATAATTGGAACTTCATTTTAGAAAATGAAGAATGATTACCGAAAAGTCTAAGCCAGAATAGCAGATAGAATATTAACTACATAAATAATTGAGAGAAAATTAGAATAGCTTAGTTTAATGAGCTGCGAATGACCTTGTTGTAAACACTTTATTCCTTCCAAGCCTGTTAGAGAAACATAAGGATGTGTACGCAATTTCCCGTACACATCCTTTTAACCTTTGAAGATCACATTAAAATATCCCATCATTCAATCTTCGCTGCATGGCTTTAACACAATCAGATTCGGGACTGATAATCCCATCCTGGATCGTATCCATTTTTTGTTGTAGGGCAAGCACAAGAAGCAACAGTCAAAATAGTTCCTTATTAACCCCTTATCTGTCGATAGGAATGGAGGCATACATGTGAAAAAAATTAAAATATTGGCATTATTTAGCTGGGCATTTTTCTTCATTACAGGATGTGCAAAAGAAAATAATGCCGGAAACAATGAGGAAACGTCAAAAAATGAAGAGACAATCATTTACTTGGTTAGGCATGGAAAAACTTGGTTTAACACAACAGGTCAAGTACAGGGGTTCTGCGATTCGCCTCTAACAGATGTTGGGGTTGAACAGGCAAAAAAAGTAGGAGACAAACTTTCTAATGTGAAGTTTGTTGGTGCGTATTCGAGTGATTTAGGCCGACAACGAAATACAGCAAAGGAAATTCTAAAGAAAAATGAGAATAAGAAGCCACAAATTACAGAGCTAGATGGCCTTAAAGAATGGAATTTTGGTAGTTTTGAAGGTAAAACCAATACTGAAATGTACGAAGTTGCATTTAATGATACTGGATTTAAAGAAGAAGAGTATTTTGAGATGCAAGATTCTCTTGGTGGAGTAGCAGGTGTTGCTGATTTAATTGCTGAGAAAGATCCACTAGAGGAGGCGGAAAACTATGATTCAATATTAAATCGTGTAAAAGAAGCCACAGACAAAATAATGAAGGAGACCACTAAAAAAGGCGGGGGAAATGTCCTGATTGTTACATCTGGTGGAACAATTCCAGCCTTAATTGATACCATTGCTCCTGGAGAGTATAAAGGAGAAGATATAGAAAATTGTAGTATAACAACGATTAAATATAAGGATGGGAAGTACACCCTAGGTAAAATAGGTGATACAAGTCACTTAGAAGAGTAAACTACTTGAAAAGAATCTATATCAGTGAAAAAAACAACGAAACACTTTGACTAAATATTTCACACTGTGAATATTTAATTCATTTTCTATAAAATATCTCAAATTGTTTTAAGTGAAAGAATTTGATGTTTCAAGGGAATCCTTGACCTATTGAATCAATTAGATTTACAAATATATATTATTATCATGAAGCCCAATCATCTTTTTTATCGGTGATTGGGCTA
>NZ_JCAFYN010000086.1:0-5117 GCF_059374735.1 Enterococcus sp. GPZ-007
GCTATCCGAGTCTGAATCGCTATCTGAGTCCGAATCGCTGTCTGAATCCGAATCACTGTCCGAGTCGGAGTCACTGTCTGAATCTGAGTCGCTATCTGAGTCCGAATCGCTGTCGCTGTCTGAATCGCTATCGCTATCTGAATCTGAGTCGCTATCGCTATCGCTGTCTGAATCCGAGTCACTATCTGAGTCGGAATCGCTATCCGAGTCGGAATCGCTGTCTGAATCTGAGTCACTGTCCGTATCCGAATCGCTATCTGAGTCTGAGTCACTGTCTGAATCCGAATCACTGTCTGAATCCGAATCACTGTCTGAATCCGAGTCGCTATCCGAATCGGAATCACTGTCCGAGTCCGAATCGCTGTCTGAATCTGAGTCACTGTCCGTATCCGAATCGCTGTCGGCATCCGAGTCACTATCCGAATCTGAGTCACTATCTGAGTCCGAGTCACTATCCGAATCGGAATCACTGTCCGAGTCTGAATCGCTGTCTGAATCTGAGTCACTGTCCGTATCCGAATCGCTGTCGGCATCCGAGTCACTATCCGAGTCTGAGTCACTATCTGAGTCCGAGTCACTATCTGAGTCCGAATCACTATCCGAATCCGAATCGCTGTCCGAGTCTGAATCGCTGTCTGAATCCGAATCACTGTCGGAGTCCGAATCGCTGTCTGAATCCGAATCACTGTCTGAATCCGAGTCGCTATCCGAGTCTGAATCGCTGTCTGAATCCGAGTCACTATCTGAGTCTGAATCACTGTCGGAGTCCGAGTCGCTATCTGAATCCGAATCACTGTCTGAATCTGAATCACTATCCGAATCGGAGTCACTATCCGAATCTGAATCGCTGTCTGAATCTGAGTCGCTATCCGAATCTGAGTCACTGTCTGAGTCTGAGTCACTGTCTGAGTCTGAGTCACTGTCTGAATCGGAGTCTGAATCGCTATCCGAATCGGAATCACTGTCTGAGTCCGAGTCGCTATCTGAATCCGAATCACTGTCTGAATCTGAATCACTATCCGAATCTGAGTCACTATCTGAATCCGAATCGCTATCCGTGTCTGAATCGCTGTCTGAATCTGAGTCACTATCTGAATCGGAGTCACTGTCGGAGTCTGAGTCGCTATCTGAGTCCGAATCACTGTCTGAATCTGAATCACTATCCGAATCTGAGTCACTATCTGAATCTGAGTCACTGTCCGAGTCTGAATCGCTGTCTGAATCGCTGTCCGAATCGGAGTCTGAGTCACTGTCTGAATCCGAATCACTGTCCGAATCTGAGTCGCTATCCGTGTCTGAGTCACTGTCTGAATCCGAATCACTGTCCGAATCGGAGTCACTGTCGGAGTCTGAGTCGCTATCTGAGTCCGAATCGCTGTCCGAGTCCGAGTCACTATCCGAATCCGAGTCGCTATCTGAATCCGAATCGCTGTCCGAGTCTGAATCGCTGTCCGAGTCCGAGTCACTATCCGAATCCGAGTCGCTATCTGAATCCGAATCGCTGTCCGAGTCTGAATCGCTGTCCGAATCTGAGTCTGAGTCACTGTCTGAATCTGAATCACTATCTGAATCGGAGTCACTGTCGGAGTCTGAATCGCTGTCCGAGTCCGAGTCGCTATCTGAATCCGAATCGCTGTCCGAGTCTGAATCGCTGTCGGAGTCCGAATCACTATCCGAATCTGAGTCACTATCTGAGTCCGAATCGCTGTCTGAATCCGAATCACTATCCGAATCTGAATCACTGTCGGAGTCCGAGTCGCTATCTGAATCCGAATCACTGTCTGAATCTGAATCACTGTCCGAATCTGAGTCGCTATCCGAATCCGAATCGCTGTCCGAATCTGAATCGCTATCCGAATCTGAGTCACTATCCGAATCCGAATCGCTATCCGAATCTGAGTCGCTATCCGAGTCTGAGTCACTGTCTGAATCCGAATCACTGTCCGAGTCTGAGTCACTGTCTGAATCTGAGTCACTATCTGAGTCTGAATCGCTGTCCGAATCTGAGTCACTGTCTGAGTCTGAGTCGCTATCTGAGTCCGAATCGCTGTCCGAGTCTGAATCGGAGTCACTGTCCGAATCTGAATCACTGTCGGAGTCCGAATCGCTGTCCGAATCTGAGTCGCTATCTGAGTCTGAGTCACTGTCTGAATCCGAATCACTGTCCGAGTCTGAGTCACTGTCTGAATCTGAGTCACTATCTGAGTCTGAATCGCTATCCGAATCTGAATCGCTATCCGAATCTGAATCGCTATCCGAATCTGAATCGCTATCCGAATCCGAGTCACTATCTGAGTCTGAATCGCTATCTGAGTCCGAATCACTGTCCGAATCCGAATCACTGTCCGAGTCTGAGTCACTGTCTGAATCTGAGTCCGTGTCGCTGTCCGAATCTGAGTCGCTATCGTCATTTTCTACATATTTAATGATAGTATCCTCGCTTGGATCATCGATATCAGGTAACTTATACCCTTTAGTTGGATCATTTGAGTCAACTAGTTCTAATTCATTCCCATTTTGGTCGGTGGCCGTATACCCTGGAACATGTGGAACAAATGCTCCGTCAGGAATTAATGCATTTGATGGATCATTCGAATCATTTTCATATTGAAGCTCATTTCCTGTGCCTGGATAACTAGGATCATCATTTTCAACAACAAACTTCCCAATTGGCTTATAGATATAGGTCACTTCTGATACACCATCACGATCAACAAGCATATCTGTATCTGAACTAGCGGCCTTTTCGACATACAACCAACCATTTACAACGTCAATTTTTTCATTTATCACTTCATCAACTTTGGTATCTTCCGTTTTATCGTCTGCAACTGGATTTCCTTCCAAATCCACATAGTGATAAATCACTTTTGCATCATTCGGCGAATAAACATATGTCACGACAGACGTATCATCCGCATTGACTTTCATATCTCCATCAGAACTTGGATCAATCTGCTTAAAGGTATAGCCTTCAATCTCTTCAACTTTCCCATTAATGACTGAACCAACCGCTGCCTGTTCGACTTGATTTTCTGTTAGAAGTTCACCTTTTTCATTGACATATCGATGTGTAACCGTTGCTTTATTAGCTGTATAAATATATGTGACAGTAGATTTTCCGCTACGATCAACAATCATATCACTGTCTGAACCTGCATCTTTGGTTGAATACGTATAATTATCAATACCAACCACTCGCTCTGGAATGATAGCATCTACTGTTGAAGCTTCCTTATGTTCAGGGATAATTTGTTCCCCGTGTTCATCAACATACCGATACGTAATTTCTCCTGCATTTGCTTTGTAGTAATAAATAACCACTGAGCTGCCATCTTCATTTACCTTCATATCTGAATCAGAAGCAGCATCCTTTCCATCATAGGTGTAGCCTTCAATAGAAATTTTTTCCTCTGGAATGATATCACCTGAGACTGCGGTCTTCACGACGTCAGGAATGACCGTTTTGTTATTTCGGTCAATATATCGATACGTCACTTTTGTTTGTACCGCTGTTCCACCTTGGTCGGATAAAGGACCTGCTTTTCCTAATGTAATGATTTCATTCTCCACTTGAGCCACAATGGTTTCATAGGCTTCCGCTAAAATGTGCAACTCTGCTGTTGTTGTCGTTGGATTCGATGAAGTCGCACCTGCACGACCAAGCTGCAACGCACCGTAGGGAGCATCCAAAGCATTGTGATAACTCCATTCAGGCGTAATTTCAAAATAACCGTCATACAATAATGCCGCATTTGCACGGTCAACCGCGGCATTTCTTTTATTGATCGCTTCTGGAACAGCCGCCTTTAATGCATCAGCTGCAACAGTTACACCGCCATAATAATTCACTGTATCGTTTTTTTGCGCTTGCAATAGATTAGTGATTAATGCAGCAATTTCTGGTTCATTTTGAACCGTTTGAGCCATATTGATGGCAGGTTGAACGATTTCAACATCCACCTTCTCTTCTAAAGGCGTCATTCGTAAACTTATTTCTTCAGAAATCTGTTCATCTGGAATAACTCCTGTACCCTCAAGTTGATCTGTCTCGTCACTCACACTACTATTGGCAAACGGGACCTCAGTTTGCTCATTGTTTTCAGGCTCACCAGAAAGAATTTTTTCATCGGACACCTCTGATTCATAGGGATCTATTGCTGTGGCGTCCTCCGTTGGGTCAGCACTCTGTTCAACAGAAGTCGTATCTGCTGCTTCAATAGCTGATACAGAAGTAGGACCACTCAAGATAATCGCACCAATGACACTACTCTTGACAATCCATTGCTTCTTCACCTTATGCATTCGGTACCTACGATAGGATGATCGAGATGTTCTTTTCACCTGGTAACACTTTCGTTTCATTCTTAACCTCCTCTTAGAAAAGAGGCCACGCTCTTTAAATTACAGAACGTGACCTCTTACTGACATGGGAATCTACAACGATTTAGGCTTTGTTATCTCCTTTTTTTCGCTTCTTTGATCCCCCATAGAAGGCTAATCCCATCGAAACTAATCCTAATCCAGCAACAGAATACGTTACTTGATCATCATCTGTGTTTGTACTTGGTAATTTTTTAGCGGTTTTCTTACTTGTTCCATCAGAATCGCTATCTGAATCTGAATCCGAGTCGCTGTCGCTATCTGAATCGGAGTCGCTATCGCTGTCTGAATCCGAGTCGCTGTCGCTATCTGAGTCCGAGTCGCTATCGCTATCTGAATCGGAGTCGCTATCGCTATCTGAGTCCGAATCGCTATCGCTGTCTGAATCCGAGTCGCTATCGCTATCTGAGTCCGAGTCGCTATCGCTATCTGAATCGGAGTCGCTGTCGCTATCTGAGTCTGAATCGCTATCGCTATCTGAATCCGAGTCGCTGTCGCTATCTGAATCGGAGTCGCTATCGCTATCTGAATCCGAGTCGCTATCGCTGTCTGAGTCCGAGTCGCTGTCGCTATCTGAGTCTGAATCGCTATCGCTGTCTGAGTCTGAGTCGCTGTCGCTATCTGAGTCCGAGTCGCTATCGCTGTCTGAGTCCGAGTCGCTATCGCTGTCTGAGTCTGAATCGCTGTCGCTATCTGAGTCCGAATCGCTATCGCTGTCTGAATCGGAGTCGCTG
>NZ_JCAFYN010000087.1:0-4683 GCF_059374735.1 Enterococcus sp. GPZ-007
TCTTTTTACTTGTCGGCTGCGGAAATAATCTAACGAAGGACTCGGGAAAAACATCGGTTTCAGCAGTAGCCAAAAAGCAGGTCAAGGATACCTATTCGAAAAGTGATGTTCCAACGATTTTTATTCACGGATATGGCGGTACTATCAATTCCTTCGGCGGCATGCTTCAACGATTGACTAATGAAGGAAAGACTAAGAAAGAAATACTGATCACAGTTCAGTTGGATGGAGCATTGAAGGTTGAGGGTCAGTTAAGCAAAACAAAGGACAATCCGAGTATTCAAGTATTGTTCACAGCGAATAAGGATAATGAATGGAATCAAACGGAATGGATCTATGGTGTTTTAAAATATTTGAAGCAGCAGGGTGTTGATCAAGTGAACTTGGTAGGTCATTCAATGGGCGGAGTCAGCTCTTTACGTTACTTGACGACTTACGGGCAGTCTACTGACGCGCCGACGATCAAAAAATTTATCTCGATTGGTGCACCATTTAATGACTTTACCGAATCATCTGAATCAATTGATGATGTGTTGAACAATGGTCCGGATGTACAAGCCAGCAGATATATGGATTATAGTAACGGCATAGAAAATGTACCAAATAAACTGCCGATACTATTAATAGCAGGGAAATTAAATGCTGATACTGCAACGGACGGAACGGTCCCGCTTAATAGCGCGTTAGCGACCTATTCGCTTTTGAAAGGTCACGGGAATCCAATCAATTATCAAATTTTCACCGGACCAAATGCGCAGCACAGCCAATTACACGAGAATCTAGAAGTTGATAAAGCTGTCGCAAACTTCTTGTGGAAATAAGAAGACAAATCGCTTGCTTACTTTTTGTAAGAGTATTAAGATAATTCATGTATTCAAAAGAAAGAAGGATTTATCATGACTTATCAAACAAGTAACGAAGAACATCCAATTGAAATTGTAAATATCGCTTCACTTGAAGGACGCGTGAAAGAACGTATGGAAAAAGGTGCGTTTGGTTATATTCGCGGCGGTTCTGAAGATGAATGGACAATGAAGGAAAACACTACTTCATTTAATAATAAAACAATTATGCCGCGGGTCCTACGCGGAATCGATCATGCCGATTTAAGCACCAAGCTTTGGGACATTGATCTTGCAACACCGATTATTCAAGCGCCATCTGCTGCGCAAGGATTGGCTCATGAAAAAGGCGAAGCGGATACTGCTAAAGGTGTCGCCGATGCTGGTTCGATTTTCTCTATCAGTACTTATGCCAATACAACGATTGAAGATGCGGCCGCTGCTGCACCAAATGCACCACAGTTTTTCCAATTGTATATGAGCAAAGACGATGGATTTAATGAATTTATCTTAGATAAAGCCGTTAAAGCTGGAGCGAAAGCAATTATTTTAACTGCAGACTCGACACTTGGTGGTTACCGAGAAGAGGATATTATCAACAACTTCCAATTTCCACTACCAATGCCTAACCTGGCTGCTTATAGTGCACAAAGTGCTAGCGGTGACGGTGAAGGAAAAGGGATTGCTGAAATTTATGCGGCAGCGAAACAAGGTTTGGTTCCTGAAGATATCAAGAAAATCAAGGATCTAACAAACTTGCCTGTTTTTGTTAAGGGAATCCAATCACCTGAAGACGCTGAAGTTGCGATCGCAGCTGGTGCGGATGGTATCTGGATCTCAAATCATGGTGGTCGTCAATTAGATGGAGGCCCCGCATCATTCGATGTATTGCCATTAATTGCCGGTGTCGTAAACAAACGTGTACCAATCGTCTTTGATAGTGGTGTACGTCGCGGCGAACATGTCTTTAAAGCATTAGCCAGCGGTGCTGACTTAGTTGCTATCGGCCGTCCAGTGATTTACGGCTTGAACCTTGGCGGAGCAGAAGGCGTAAAATCTGTCTTTGACCATTTGAACAAAGAATTGTCTATCACGATGCAACTTGCAGGAACAAAAACAATTGAAGAAGTTAAAAATACCAAACTTCATAATGCATAATAAGCTTTCAACGACTACATCAAGAAACTCAGTTTCTTGATGTAGTCATTTTTTTTGACCATTTTTCTTGCATACGTTTTCTTTTTCGTTTATTATGTACATAATATTTAGGTAAGCCTAAAACAGAAAGAAGGGATAGCTATGGATAGGATTAGGATAGAAAATTTATCTGTTGCTTATCGTGGGAAAATCGCTTTGCGACAGATTGATTTGGAACTAGTACCCGGAAAACTAACGGGAATCGTAGGACCGAACGGGGCTGGGAAATCTACCTTGATGAAGGGAATCCTAGAGTTAGTGAACATCCGGTCAGGAAAAATTTTGTATGGTGATCAACCGTTAGCAAAACAAAGAAAGAAAATCGCTTATGTGGAGCAGCGACAAGATATTGATTTAAGCTTCCCCATTGATGTTTTTGGAGTGGTATTGTTCGGAACATATCCGCATTTAACGATGTTCCAACGCCTAGGAAAAAAAGAAAAAGCTCTTGCCCATGAGTGTTTAGAAAAAGTAGGCTTAACAGAATATGCTGATCGTCAAATCAGCGAATTGTCTGGCGGGCAGCTTCAACGTGTCTTTATAGCACGAGCGTTGGCGCAAAAAGCAGAATGGATCTTATTAGATGAGCCATTTGCTGGAATTGATGCAACCAGTGAGAAGATCATTATTGAATTATTAAAAGAATTACGTGATGAAGGAAAATCAATCGTGATTGTCCATCATGATTTGCATAAGGTCACCGATTATTTTGACGAAGTAATTCTGCTGAACAAGGGTCTGATAGCCTCAGGACCGGTTGAGTACACGTATACGACAAAAAATATGGAGAAAACCTATGGCAGTGAAATTACGCAAATGCTAAGAATTGGGGGTGCAGATTTTGCTACATGAATTCTTTAAAGGATTAATCGACTATCAATTTCTACAAAATGCCTTGATCACTTCGATCATGGTAGGAATCTCAGCAGGAATCATTGGTTCCTTTATTATTTTACGAGGGATGTCTTTGATGGGGGACGCCATTTCCCATGCTGTTTTACCAGGTGTAGCGATATCATACATGCTAGGCAGTAGCTATATTATTGGGGCGACCATTTTTGGGGTTTTCTCAGCAGCATTGATTGGCTTTGTCGGAAAGCATACAAGGTTAAAAAATGATACTGCTATCGGAATTGTTTTTAGTTCTTTTTTTGCGCTAGGAATTATTCTGATCTCTTTTGCTAGAAGCGCTACCGACCTTTATCACATTCTGTTTGGAAATGTGCTGGCAGTAAGAGATTCAGATATGTATCTAACAGCAATTGTCATGGTAATCGTTGTTTTGGCAGTGGGAATATTTTATAAACAATTGAAATTAACCTCTTTTGCTCCGACAATGGCGCAGTCCTATGGCTGGAATATTAGCTTGATCAATTATGGGTTGATGTTTCTACTGACGTTAGTTGCAGTTACGTCCCTGCAAACAGTTGGAACGATTTTGGTTATTGCGATGCTGATCACCCCGGCTGCGACAGCCTATCAGTTAACAAATAAGCTTCCTGTAATGGTGGGTTTGTCTACTTTATTTGGTGTATTAAGTGCGATGATCGGTTTGTATTTCAGTTATAGCTATAATCTTCCTTCTGGCGCAACAATCGTGATGACAGCAGCAGTCTTTTTCATCGCAGCTTTTCTTTTTTCACCTAGCAAAGGATTGATTCAACAATTACGAAAGGAACGAGCATATGAAGCTTAAAAAAATACTTTTTGCAGGGATCATCGGATTATTGTTCCTAGCAGGCTGTGGAACCAACAACAATGACAATAGCGAAGCAGGAGACTCAGAAAAACTATCCGTCGTGGCGACAAATTCGATTATTGCAGATATGGTCAAAGAAGTTGGTAAGGATCAAGTGAGTGTGCATAGTATTGTGCCAGTCGGAACAGACCCCCATGAATACGAACCGTTGCCGGAAGATATCAAAAAAGCGAGTGAAGCGGAGATTGTTTTCTATAATGGCTTGAATTTAGAAACCGGTAATGGCTGGTTTGATAAGCTGATGGAGACAGCTAAGAAAAAGGAAAAGGAAGATTATTTCGCCGTCAGCAAAGAAGTGACACCGATTCATTTAACTAGCAATAGCAAACAGGAAGACCCTCATGCTTGGCTGGATATTTCGAACGGTATTTTATATGTGAAGCAGATTCAAGCCGTTTTGAGCGAAAAAGATCCTGACAATCAAACAAACTACGAGAAAAATGCGGAAGAGTATATCAAAAAGCTGGAAGAGTTGGATGCTTCAGCTAAAAAGGAATTCGCTGATATTCCTGATGAGAAAAAGTTATTAGTGACCAGTGAAGGGGCTTTTAAATACTTTTCCAAGGCCTATGAGTTAACCGCGGCGTATATCTGGGAAATCAATACAGAAAGTCAAGGAACACCAGAGCAAATGAAGCAGATTGTTGAAAAAGTCCGCGCATCTAAAGTACCTTCGTTGTTTGTTGAAACAAGTGTAGATAAGCGTAGTATGGAACGATTGTCGAAAGAGGTTGACTTGCCCATCTATAGTGATCTATTTACGGATTCTTTAGCGAAAAAAGGTGAAACTGGAGATAGTTACTATAGCATGATGAAATGGAATTTAGACAAAATTCATGAAGGTTTGATGAAATAGAAAAAGCAGCTGATTTGGCATCAGCTGCT
>NZ_JCAFYN010000088.1:0-4236 GCF_059374735.1 Enterococcus sp. GPZ-007
ATTGAAAAGAATTACATAATCAACAGACTTATCAGAAAATGAATGATCCATTTCTTTTTCAAAGTCTTCCATTGAATCAATGACAATTACTTTATTGAGCTCGCAGGATTTTTCTTTGGCATCTCTTTTAGCAACATCGAAAAGAATGTTTACGCGCTCCTCATTACTGAGCTCTTTGCAATAATAAATTACGTCCATTTTGAGTAGCTTTGAGTTAGATGTCTTCATTTTTTTCATCTTTATCCCCTCCAGCTTGATTTGTTTCAACAGATACGTTGAAAGTTTCTTCCTCCTCAGCAACCTTTAAATCTTTGGAATAAGCCTCGTACAATTTATCAGTTCCCTTCCAAATCTTTATCCCTTTACCCATAATTTTCATTTCAGCTTCGGTTGGTTTTCGATTTTCAATCCAGCCAGCAGTCCTCAATCCGAATAACTGCCCAGAGATATCTGAGTTTTTCAGATTATGATTGGTTCTAAAAAATTCAGAAAGATCAGTTGTCACAAATTCAGCAGAATTAGGATAGTTTTCAACAATATACTTCCTAAATTTTTCAGCATTTCCTTCTTTACGTGTTCTTCCAGTACCGGGTTTCTTCTCTTTTATTCGACGTACTCCACCAAGAATCCCTGTTCCTAAAGTTGGGTCATCAGAAGTTTCTCCTTGTTGTTTGTCTAGAACCATTTTTTCTTCAGTAGTTTTGAAAGGACTTGTTACTATCTTCTTTGGATCATCCTTTATTTGATCCTCATTTTTTACTTCTTCAACGACATTGTTTTCTTCTTGCATTTTTTCATTCTCCTTCACTGTTTGATTTTCTTGAGTATTATCTACTTCGATTTGATTTGAAGATTTAGTTGCCTTGTTATTAGGCAACTGATTCTTCATTTGGTTGTTCTCTTTATGTTCTTTACTAATATTCTTTCTAATCATGATCTTCTGCTCCTTCTTTTAAAAGATTATCGAAATCAATCTCTGCAAATACTTCTTCAATTGTTTTTTCTACTATCTGTGGTGGAGGTAAAGGACTATAGATAGAAGGTTCACTTTTAGGCAGAGTTACTTCTTTCTCAATTAGCTTTACACCTCCATCACTGTTGTTGTAATCTCCAAAATACCGCAGTAAATCTGGTGTCTTCGGCAAACGGATTTCATAGACTGTTAAGGAAACCCTGTTCTTGCCGTTTTCAGATTCTTTTATCTTTTTTCTTTTCGATAGTCGATCTTTTTCACCAACTAACATATTAGCCTTGACCAACTCATCAATAACCGTTTTCTTATCTTGTAAAGGAAATTCTTGCTTCAATACTTGATTCTCGAAAGTAGATTTCAATATGGAAACCTTGATTTCATTACCAACGATTTTTACAGAACCGAACTTTGATGTGTACGAAGATTTTGTTAAACCACCTTCTAAAACAAACCGATGTGAATTCATTGCAATCCATTCAGTAATTTTTTCTGGAATAGATTCCGCTTGCTCAGTTTTTTTGTCGAATACACTTTCCGCTACATCTAGTAAGATTTTCTTTACTCTATCTTCACTAATAGATAATCCCAACAATTCATTCATTAACTTTGCACCAGTTAATACCATTGCACAGTTATCTAACAAGCGATCCCTTAGTGGATGTTCTTCAATAGTAGCGTTGAGTTCAATTAGTGACTCTGAATAACGTTCTCCGATAATTTGTGGCTGAGCTTTCATTAAGCTCTCCATAAACGTTTTAAAAGGAGAACCATAATTTTCCTTAGCTACTTTTTGAATTATTTTTGAAGATGCTGCACTTTTTGTAAACTGCAGATCAGAAAACTGTAGATGTCTGACAAGTAGTCCGCCGAGTTCTTGCAAGTAATTGTCAACAGATACTTCTGACGTGAAAAAACTAACCGTACTAAATTCTACTGCTTCCATCAGTTTTGAGTTCTTGTCAAGTCGATCCTTTTGACGTCCTGTACTTAACTGATAGAAAATACTTGTCAGATCCTTGTTTATGGTTGATTTCATTTCGTCAAAGAATACTGGCCATCCATTTAAGCCATCAACTTTTCGAAGAATTGCATTTTGAGTTGCATTGAGACTTCCAACGAGTTTTGCGCTGTCTCCATAGAAACAAGCAATAAAATTTAATAAGGTAGTTTTACCAGTACTACTTAGACCTTTAAAAATCACAGATAATGAATTGATTGAGATTCGATTTGCCATTTGTAACCATGCAAGAATAACGGCTAGTGGAATTAGAGCTAATGCAATTTCGCCGTCTGTTCCAACAATCTCTTGTTCAACCATTTCTTTCCAAGTCACTGTATTACCTTTACTGTCCAATCTGTAGACTGATTTTTCTTCTAAGACAGAATCTACGGCTGGTTTATTGACAGAGTAAGTTTTTGCGGCTGTATATTCCTCTTCACTTCTCCATCCTAGATAGCTATGCACATCTTGAATCTCGATTTCTTGCTTTTGCCGTTGTAAAAATTGAACTAATTTCGACTCATAATATGGATCAACTTCAATTCCATATTTAGTAAGTTCTCTAATTTTTCCTGCCGCTAATATATCTCCCGGAACAACCAACGTATGAACACTTAGTTTACCTAAGGAATACTTCAGCTTTAAAGACACTAGCTGCGTATCTCTATTAATAGAAATTTCTACAATCCAAACTGGTGAAGAGACACGGTAATATTCTCCTTCTTTATTTAAGGCAAACAACCCTTCCTCCATTAATTTCCATCCGTCAAGGATTACTGGTGTTGCTAAGTTTAATGCTGTAAAATCTGGTTTAAATTTTGCTTCTTCAGGCAATGGATATTTTTCTAAAAAATCTTTGATGTTACAATCACTATGACTTTCGTGAAGACACTTAAATTCAAGAAGCCCACTTGTTTTTTGAATGATGGATGCACCATTTTGATTATTTGAATGGCGTGCTAATGGACACTCCTTAAGAATAAAAATTTTGAGTCCGGGAATATCTCCGTCCTTTACTTGATAACTTAATCCATAGTGTTCAAGTAATTCTTTAGCATCGCCATACACTGGAACAGAACGTTTCTTCTTACTTTTCGCTGTTATTTCAGGTTTAACAGCGGAAAGATTCTTTTCAACAAATTCTTTGATAACTCGAAAATCATTTCTCAAATAATTTTTAGGGAACTCAATATTCTGGCTAAGACGGTGCGGACGATCTTCTGTGTTTTCTCCCTTTCTTGCCCAACTACCAGGAAATTTTACTAAGCGTGAAGGGTTAAAAACAGATGTGTCAACCTCGGCTTTTCCATTCGAATATTTGCTAGAAAGAATCTTCAAACATTGTTGGACTATCGGTTTTGCTTTATCTACATCGATGGGTTCGAACGGTACCAACAGATGGAACCCATTCCCGCTAAACGATCGAATGATAGAAGATATACCACTAGCATTCAGTTCATTTTTTATAGCTTCAGCAACTTTCTCCCCTTCTTTAAGCTCTTCCTCAGAAGCCGATTGCCCCTTAAGTGCTTTTACTACATCAACGTCGATGATAAGAATCTGTATCTTGAAAATATCACTGTCCTTAACGGGTTTTGTCGGATCAAGTCCTTCTTTCAAGACATTCACTGTTGAAAAAAATGATGATTCCAGCAACCCATTTACTCTTAAATAGGCATAAAACCCTTCAAATGATATTTCTGCGGTATTGAAAATACGTGACGCTTTCTTTTCCAATGAGCGTAATTCAAACTCTTTTACATAGTGACTAATACCCTCATAGTATTGCTTCAGGTATTCTTTTTGTTGTTCTGTCATGCTCTCACTCCTCCTGTCCCCGGGGATACGGTACCAAATAGAAGGAAGTTGATCGCTTCAAGAAGCTTGGTGCTTCACTTGTCTTACTCTTTTCTACCGTGGTCCCGGGGACATTTTTGGTTTTAATGCTTAACGTTGTTATGATTATGTTTTCAATGAACATCCAAGTCAGTAACTTCTACTTGGCAAAAAAATTTAAAACTATTTTCGTAGTTTGTTGTGATCACTCATCTACATCCATTACTATACGTGTTATTCTTATTAAATAGAGGTATTCAAAATTCGCATAAATAGCAAGCGCTTACACCATTGCTGAAACTGATTATTTTCCATCTTAATAAAAAGTGTCCATTTCCTTTATAAAAAATGAATATCAAAAAAGACAGTTATAAAAAGGGTATTAATTGAATCATTCCTAAATAAGTACAAAATAAAAAAGCCTAGT
>NZ_JCAFYN010000089.1:0-3020 GCF_059374735.1 Enterococcus sp. GPZ-007
CCTCAATCGGAATATGATTAAACTGAATACTTGATGACTCAGCGAAGGTCTCGATTGGACAAATAAAAGTTAGAATGATTACTAACGATAGCACTATAAAACCATAGTATTTTTTCATATCAATTCCTATTGAACTTCAAACTTAAGAACTAAATCATATTGTGGATTTAAAGCATTCTTTTCAAAATTAAACCCTGTTGCTACTCCACCACTTAATTTAAATTCAAGCTTGTCTCCAGTTGGATTCAAAGTACCAATTTCCGCCGGGAATTGAGCAGGATTTTGCGGATCTGTCGTGTGCAAAGCAATGTCTCTGTTTGCAGTTTTATTGGTTAAGTTCAAAGTCAACTTATCACTAATTTTTTCAGCATCCGTTTGACTTCCAGATCCTCCCGGTGTACCACTATCCTTAAAATCGTTAACAGAAATCTTAACTCCTTTTGAGGAAAGATTTTCAATTTCATATAGTGGAGAAATAATACCTGTACTTACATCCGTTTGACCAAATAAGATTTTTGTTGGAATTTTAACATCAACCCATGCAGGATCTGTTGGATCTGGATCTGGTTGAGTCGGGTCTGTTGGATCTGTTGGGTCAAATTCTTTAAATGTTCCTTCTGCCGGAATAGTAGCAGAATCTTGTTTTTTGACTTCCTGTGGTTGGGTATTCGGATCTGGTTGACCATCTTCATAGGCAAACGCAGCTGATGGACCTAATAATGCTGCTCCTCCAAATGCGACTACACCGAAAAGTGCTACAAATTGCGTTTTTTTCATTTTTGTTCCTCCATTGTTTCTATTATTTATAACTAGATATTCTAGTTATTCACAGATAATTGCCCTACTACTAGGGTTTCTCCAACCTTTTTTTGTGCCTTATCGTTCTCATAATAAGTGACTAAATTTTGTGTTTTATAAACACCTTTTTTGATGGTAGTGCTTAATTTACCTTGGGATACATATTGTTTTGGCTTAATGAGACCTGAATCATAAACAACTTTTTTCTCTCCATCAATTGTAGTCTGAACGCGTATGGCATATTGATTACTTGCCGGATTTAATATACTGACCTCGCCAACCTCTGATGATGATTCAAAAACCATATCAGAATTCATTTTCAAACGTACTTCGCTTTTATCCGCCTTTGATTGAAGGAGCTCTTCAAACTCTTTTTCGCTCATATCCTTAACAAACTCACCTGATTTTCTATCAGTTTCGCCAGCAACTACATTGGGAGCAGTTTGATGAGTTAAAAAATAGTAGTACACACTTCCCACTAACAGAGCTATCAACAAAATTAAAAGGATAACAATTCTTGATCGTTTTTTTCTTTCCATTCTCCTTACCTTCCATTGTTTTTCTTACTCTAATGTTGTTATAATAATTGTAGCTTGTCAGCTTACCTATGTTTCCAACAACGGTGATAACTATAGAACAATACTTCTCATTGAGAAAGTTCATTTTTAATCTAACGTTCGTTAACTATTGGAGGCTCCATATGGAAACATTATTAGAAAAAAACTTACAACGACACTATCAAATCATTAAATTTCTCATTTATAGAGACTGGGAAAAAATAAGTACTATTTCGAAATTTACCCAAATCTCTGAAAGTACAGTTCGTAAAAGCATTGGAGATATCAACCGATACATCAGCCCAGCAAAACTGGAAAGTAGTAAACAACTTGGTGTACGGCTAATTCTCATGCCTGATCAAAATCCTTTTTTTATTTTTTCTGCACTTTACAATCAGTCCGCAAGATTCTCCATAATTGAAGAAATCTTTTTAAGTAGGCATACCAACTTGCCCTCTCTAGCTGATCATCTTTTCCTCAGCATTTCTACACTAAAAAGAAAGATAGGAACAATCAATGAACTTTTAGCTCCTTTCGACTTTCACATTGACTGTACTTATATGGACATAATCGGTGATGAGAGAAAAATATGCTGGTTCTATTTTTGCTACTTAATCGAAAAATATGGACTCATTGAAAAAGTAATTACTGAGAGAGATGTTGAGTTGATGGATGAGGTCATGCAAGAGTTTATGGATTGCTACCCATTTTTACAAACACCTGCACGCCAAACCTATTCTTATGTAAATAAATTTAGAACTATGTTATTTATTAATTTTATACGCATTCGCAGAGGTCATTTACTTCCAAGCCAATCACAAAATGACCAAAAACATGGGTTTACTTTTTCAGAAGAGTTAACTCAAAAACTTTTTCAACACTATCACACTGAGATAACCCCAAAGAGCATATATCGATTATTTTATATATTTTTCAACGACAAATATGCATGGTCAATGACAGATTTAAAACAAAAATGCTCCTTAAATCCAAAAATTAATCATCTTCGTGTCGCGATAGAAAATACACTAAATTCAATTATTGAAAAGGAAAATCTAATCCTTTCTAATAAAGAAGAACTTATTCTTTATCTATACAACGCAACCACTTATATTTGGGGACCCGCAAAAATCCTTTATAATCCTAATGAAGAATTTTTTATCAATCTCAATAATTATTACGAAGGATTTACAAAAAAAGTCAAAGAAATCATAAATCGTTATTTTTTAAATAATGATTTACCAATTTACGTAGATGATTCCGTTATTAATCGACTACTATTTATGGTGGTCACTTCATGGGACTCATTATCTGATCAATTGGAACAAAAATCACCAACTATTAAGACTGGACTCTTTTTCAATACGAGCTACGAACACTGTAATTTTTTGAAAGAAGATATTATATATCATTTAAAAACGCGAGTGAATGTGGATTTGATTGATGCTACTAGCCTTACCTCAGTTAGAGAAAGAATGTGCAAGTACGATCTTTTGATAACTAATCTTCCCTCACTGTTCGTACCAGAGTGTACCGTAGTATCTATTCATTCAAATCCTACTCCAAAAGATTTTGAGAACATACTCACTGTCTACAATGAAATCGTGAATAATAAATGGAATGGCAATACTTTTTTTGACAAAAATTATAAGGTGTTGTGAATCT
>NZ_JCAFYN010000090.1:0-2348 GCF_059374735.1 Enterococcus sp. GPZ-007
ATTACATGTTCTATCATCAATTTTTTTGATTTGCATGTTAAAATGTCGCCATTATAAAGATCATCAAATATCCAAATAGTTTCAGTTCTAATAAACGATGGAAGCCCAGAATACAACTGAGTTTCTGATTCAACAAAATAAATTGAACACTGATCATCAGACAAGAAACATGAAATCGCGCTAGCGACTGTAGCAAGCGAAGAAAAACTATACTTTCTCGGAATGCCAAGGCCCATGATAAAAAAAGAGATACATAAAAAAACTAATATCATTGACAGTATAATACTTCCTTGATTTAAAACTCTAGTAGTCAGGAACAATAGTATAATGAAGAGTATCATTGAGATAAGTTTTATTAACTCTAACCTCTTCAAATAATTTTCTCTATCTTTTTGCGTCTGTAAAAGATCTCCAAATACGCTCCACTCTGGAGTAGTAATATTCACAACAATTGTCTTTGTTGACTCATCCCGATAAAAAAAATTAGGACTTTTTTGAGTTATCGAATCATTTAAAAAAACACTACTAAACCATTTAACAAATTTTTTCTTTTTGTTTTGAAAGTGGATGATTTGAAAATGAATCGATAGAAACTCAAAAATAGTATAAACGTTCATTAGTATTCCATCACACGATAGTATCGACGAGTTTTTGCTGACTTTCCTGTCTTTTGTTCATAGATACGTAATAACAAGTCATAATAATGATTTAGCAACCATGGCTCAATAAATTTAACTAAATCATTTGAAAAATCGTCAAGGTTGAAATCTTTCATATCAATTGTATTTGAAGCTGTTGAGTGTTGATCAATAAATTTTTTTACACGCATATCTTGTTTTCGAGTTTCTCTAGAGTTCAAAACCACATTTACCTGAAAGTCATCACTTATCAGTTCAAAAGGTCCGTGGAAGAATTCTGAGGAATGAATAGCTTGTGCTTCAATCCATTGAATTTCTTCCAAGATGTAATTACAAAAACAGCATGCTTCACCCCATAATCGCCCAGATGTAATCCACATTTGCATACGAGTTGGATCTGAAGATTGTACTAAGTTTATAGCAGCAGCCTCATTTCTTGAAATTTCTGTAGCTACCTTTTCTCCTACTAATTCCAACTCCTTTTTGTACTCAGATAAAATGGAAGTATCATTCTCTGTAAAACATAGAAGGAACCAGCCAAAAAGAACTAAATGGACGTCTGTATCCACAGAACTAGTACGATAGCTTAAAAAGTTTAATTTATCTAACTCTGTCTCGTCGTCACCAATAAATCCATATATCAAACTTTCAGGATTTTTTTCTTTCACCTTCTTCAAAACATCAATCAATTCTTCAGTAGCTCCAGTCTTTGTTCCCACGATCAGCAATGTATTTTCGTCAATTTGATCCAAATATAAATCTGACATTTCTTCTGGACTCACAATTAAAAACGGAATATCAATTTTTTCAAAAAGCATTGGCCGCATATCAACAAATTTTGTATATGTTCCGCCAGAACCTATAAGATAAAGTTTTGTAATATTTTTTTGTTGCAACTTCTTAGCAATTTTTTCTACATCATCAAACTGGGTTACAACCTTCTGGTAATCGTTCACAAAATTTTCTGATTTGAAATACATCAATTTACTCTCCTTTTATACAGATAAAAATCCAAAAATAGCACCTAGAACACTTACAACCAAAATAGCTAGTAAGATATAAATTACTTTAACGTCTTTCTTTAACAGCTTGCAAAACAGGAAAGTAATCAGTAACGGTAATAGTGCAGGCATCATTGAATCTAGTAAGCCTTGAATAGTTTGAGCATCCTTCCCGCTGGTTAATTTTACAGGGATGTTAATGATTACCATTGATGCTACCATTCCTCCAATAACTGTATTACCGAGAATATTTATCGCATACGTAATATTTTCCATTAAACCACTAGACATTTTTTCTATAAATGTGACTCCAGCTTTATATCCCCACAGTGTTCCAAAATATCTGACCAATACGTTTGGGACATTGAATACTAACAGAAATAAAATAGGACCTAAAATACTACCTTGCTTTGCAAGTGAAATACCTATCCCACTTGCGATAATTCTTAAGCTTCCCCAGAATATTGAATCACCTATTCCTGAGATTGGCCCCATCAAACCAGCTTTCATTGCATTAATTGAACTCTCATCAAATGATGGATCATTTGCTTTTCTCTCTTCCATAGAAGCAGCCACGCCAGCAATAAATGGTGATGTTGCAGAAGTACAATTAAAGAATTCTAAATGTCTTTGCATTGCTTCTTTTTGATCATTAACATCAGGATACAGTTTTTGAATGACACCGCTCATAGAGTAAGAGAAAGCTAGG
>NZ_JCAFYN010000091.1:0-1759 GCF_059374735.1 Enterococcus sp. GPZ-007
TTTTGTTTGCCCAGCATGGGCAAACTCTAACGGGTTCAAGTCCCGAGCGTGTCCGAGTAACGGAAAACGCATAGTCAGAGGCAAGGGTGTCCATCGTGAGGTGGAATCTGAAGGAAGCCCGAGACAAATCTCTGGTCCGACGAACAGAAATCACATAGAAGGCGACGTTTGAGGGTAAGGTTGCAAAAGAAGCTGAAGCCCGATAGTTACTGCAACAATCAAGCGGTGTAGATGTGGCGGATAGATGGAGAGGAAGAGTTTGCGCCTTAACTGGGGAGGTCTCACGATTCTGCACCAAAATCTGGTAGTGATATCAGACTGGAACGTGAGAAGTCAGCAGAAGCCATAGTAGTGAAGACATCTATTGAAAGATAGAACGAGCGAAGGGCTGAACAGTTTTACGTTAGGAAACTCTCGATTGGAAGTCGATAAAGACTACTGGCAATGAGCATGAAAGTAGATACCGACTTTACGAGAAAGAAAGGAATAACAGACATGTATACCGAAAAATTAATGTGGAAAATCTTAAGCAACGACAACCTGAATCAGGCCATCCAACAAGTTCGAAAGAACAAAGGAAAACCTGGTGTGGATGGGATGACGGTGGATGAAGTGAAGATGTATTTTGTTAGACATGAAAGCGAGTTGCGAAAGCAGATACGACAAAGAACGTACAAGCCGCAACCTGTCCTGCGAGTAGAGATTCCAAAACCAAATGGTGGTGTTCGATTGTTGGGGATTCCGACGGTCGTAGACCGAGTGATCCAGCAAGCGATCGCGCAAGTGATCGGTCCGATCTTCGATAAGCAGTTTAGCGAATACAGCTACGGTTTTCGTCCACGCAAACGTGCAGAAATGGCGATTCAACAGGCATTAGAGTTTATGAACGATGGCTATCAATGGATTGTGGATATTGATCTTGAGCGTTTCTTTGATACGGTCAATCATGATCGGCTGATGAATCTAGTGTCGAATTCGATCAAAGATGGCGACGTGATTTCCCTTATCAGAAAATATCTGGTGAGCGGGATCAGTACCGATGAGGGGTTTATCGAATCACCTATCGGAACGCCTCAAGGAGGGAATCTTTCTCCCTTGTTAAGCAATATTATGCTTCATGAGCTGGATAAAGAGCTGCACTCACGAAACCTGAGGTTTGTTCGATACGCCGATGATTGTATCATCTTCGTGAAAAGCGAAATGGCTGCCAGAAGAGTCATGCGGAACATCGTTCACTTTATCGAGGAGAAGCTAGGACTGATTGTCCATGCGGAGAAATCAAAAATTATTCGCCCAAATGATCCAAACTTCAAATTCTTAGGATTTGGCTTCTATTGGGATTGGCAAGAAAAGAACTATCAGCCAAAACCTCACGCGATATCTGTGAACAATTTTCGTAAGAAAATCAAAGATCTGACGAAAAGGAATTGGGGCGTCAGTACAAGCTATCGAATAGAAAAGCTGAACGAGAAGATCAGAGGCTGGGTAAACTATTTTCGTATGACCAAGATGAAAACAATCCTAGAAAAGATGGATAGTAACATGCGAGTGCGTTTGCGAATGTGTATTTGGAAACAATGGAAAACACCTAAAAACCGACGAAAGCACCTACGCAAGCTCGGTATGTCGAAGAATGACGCATACAAAAACAGCTATTCCAGCAAGTCGATTGCCAGAATAGCCTACTCGTGGGTACTAACCACAACACTCACGAATGAACAAATAGCAAGCCAAGGCTTACTATTCGCTCGTTCATATT
>NZ_JCAFYN010000092.1:0-1706 GCF_059374735.1 Enterococcus sp. GPZ-007
GGAGCCACTGATAAAGTACCCTAAATTCTACAAAAACTTAGATGAATAAACCTAAAAAAGCCCGACGATCAGTCTTTTCAGTTGATCGTCGGGCTTTTGGAGCTATTCTTCTTCTTTTTTTTCATCGATTAGCTTCACGATTCGTTTTAAATTCGTGACGAAGAGCGTACTAGCTCCTTGAAGCATCATGCCCTCAATATCTTTGGACCAAGAAACATTGTAGCCATGTCTGTTTTTGATTTCACTGTTTTTTCCTTCAATCATATAGCGCATACGGTAACGTTTTTGGAACACCTCGGTTTCTTGAAACGCCTGTTGCTCGCTATGTGCTTTGGATTGAATCGTTACACTGTACGTTTTACTTTTTGCCCCTTCTTTATAACAGCCCTCTTTCAGAGGACAAGCTTGACATTTTTTTATATCAAAATAGAAAGTCAATCGTTGATTTTTCGCTTGATTCTTTTTCCCTTGAACTGCTTTTCGAATCGCTAATTGCCCCTTGGGACAGACGTACATTCCGGCGTCCTTATTATATTCCCATTCGTCTTCGGGGTCACGTGTACCGTTTGATATTATTGGATTCAATTTTGAATAAAGCTTGATTTTCTCTTCTGCTGTAAAAAGCAAATTTGCTTTTCCTGAATACGCCGTATCACCGATAATTTCCTTCACGTCAATCCCGTTCGCACGAGATTTTTCTACCAATTCTTTCAAATAAGGACCGTCTCCAACATCTCCACCGGTCACGCTTGCGGCTGCGATGATTCGTTCTTCAGTGATGGCTAGGTGGGTTTTATAGCCGAAAAATTCCGTTTCTGCGGTTTTATGTCCAACCTTTGCGGACGTATCGTGAGAATAAACTTCGTATTCTTGGCAATCTTCAACGGTTTCTTTTAATTGATTGATCGACTCCGTGACTGCGGGTGTGACGGCCCATTCGGGATGTTCTTCGATTGTTTTTAAGAGCGTCTTTACATAAGTTTTTTCTGCTTGGTAGTCATTTTTTTGATTTCTTTCTGGCATAGACTGTTTCGCTTCAGGTTTTACTGTATAAATCGCTTTGCGCGCTTTTTTTGAATAAGAGCGCAAAAGCTCTACCGCGGATTTTTTATTAAATCTAGAAGCGGTATGTGTGGCATCAACTATGATTCCTTTGCTTTTGAGTATATCTTTTTCGATCGCGAGTTGAACGGTTTTGTTCAATAAGAGATCTAATAAATTTGAATCGTTCAAGCGTTGCCGTCTGAATTTCGTCAGTAGACTGGGATCAATCACTTCGTCTTCTGGAGCCAAGCCGAGAAAATATTTGTAGGCCATATCTGTTTTACTGCGAGCAACGAGATCAACATCAGACGCAGGAAACATCGCTTTTAACATCAAATATTTGAATAATTTAATCGGATCATAGGCATTGCGACCATCGTTTAAACAATACTTGCTTTCTAGTTCTTCATAGACAAAAGAAAAGTCAACTAACTCATTGAACCGACGTAAAATATGATCGGCAGGTATAAGTAGATCATAAAGATCGCTATAGGGACTAAGTGTAGTTTGATACGTTTGTTTAAGCATGGGATCGCCTCCTAGATACTTTTAATTATAGCTATATCGAGGGCGTTAAACACTGCCTAAAAGAAAAAAGTCGGAAGAAAATGTATCCACATTTTCTTCCGACTGCTTTGTTATTGAACTTTATCAGTGGCTCC
>NZ_JCAFYN010000093.1:0-1611 GCF_059374735.1 Enterococcus sp. GPZ-007
TAAAACTCTTTATAATTAGAGGCATCTAGGAGGCGATCACATGCTTAAACAAACGTATCAAACCACACTTAGCCCATATAGCGATCTCTACGATCTACTTATTCCATCGGATCATATTTTACGCCGCTTCAATGAGCTCATCGATTTTTCCTTTATTTACGAGGAATTAGAAAATAAGTATTGTTTAAATGATGGCCGCAATGCCTATGATCCAATCAAATTATTTAAATACTTGATGTTAAAAGCGATGTTTCCAGCGTCTGATGTGGATCTAGTTGCCCGCAGTAAGACCGACATGGCGTATAAATATTTTCTAGGATTGGCGCCAGAAGACGAAGTGGTCGATCCCAGTTTACTAACAAAATTCAGACGACAACGGTTAAAGGACACGGGTCTACTGGACCTCTTGTTGGCTAAAACTGTTCAACTCGCTATCGAAAAAGGGATCATTAAAAGCAAAGGAATCATCGTTGATGCCACCCATACGGCTTCCAGATACAACAAAAAGTCCGCCGTGGAACGATTGCGCGCACAGTCGAAAAAAGTACGCAAAGCTATTTATACTTTTAAGCCAGAAGCAAAGCAGCACATGCCGGAAAAAAATCAAACGAATGAGTATTTAGCAGAAAAAAGCTACGTCGAAACCCTTTTGAAAACAGTGGAAGAACATCCAGAATGGGCAGTGACACCCGCAGTCACTGAATCGATCAATCAGTTAAGAGAAACCGTTGAAGATTGCCAAGAGTATGAAGTATATTCTCACGACACTTCCGCAAAAGTAGGGCATAAAACAGCAGACAGTGAGTTTTTCGGCTATAAAACACATGTCGCTCTTACAGAAGAACGCATCATCACAGCAGCGAGTGTGACCAGTGGAGAGGTTGGAGACGGGCCTTATTTGAAAGAATTGGTAGAAAAATCACGTCAAAATGGGGTTGAAGTGAAGGAGATTATTGGGGATACTGCGTATTCAGGGAAAACAAATTTACTTTTTACCGCAGAAGAAAATATAAAGCTCTATTCAAAATTAAATCCGGTAATTTCAAACGGCACTCGTGCGCCAGAAGAGGAATGGACGTACAACAAAGATGCCGCAATGTTTGTCTGTCCAAATGGGCACCTCGCTATTCGAAAAGCCGTTCAGGGAAAGAAAAATCAAGGAGAAAACCAACGAATCGTTTACTATTTTGATATCAAGAAATGCCAAAGCTGCCCATTAAAAGAAGACTGTTATAAAGAAGGCGCCAAGAGTAAAACATACAGTGTGACCATCAAGTCGCAAGCCCATAGCGATCAACAGGCGTTTCAAGAAACTGAAGAATTCAAAGAGCGCTATCGTGAACGGTATATGATCGAAGGAAAAAACAGTGAACTGAAAAACAGACATGGCTACGATGTTTCTTGGTCGAAGGATATTGACGGCATGATGCTCCAAGGGGCCAGTACGCTCTTTGTCATAAATTTGAAACGAATTGTGAAGCTAATGGAAGAAAAAGAGTAAAAAGTAGGGTAGAAAAAGCACCATGTTCGATCAAATGATCGAACATGGTGCTTTTTTATGCCTGTGAAACAGAAGAACCTAAGATTCTAGAGGACTTTATCAGTGGCTCC
>NZ_JCAFYN010000094.1:0-1601 GCF_059374735.1 Enterococcus sp. GPZ-007
ATCCTTGTATATTATATTTAGGGTTTTAATCTTCCAATTATTGTAGGAGAACCCTATGAACCTTTGTTATCTTTTTATTGGTATTTCCTCATTCATTTGAGAAAATATACTTAATAGATTGAGAGGTTGGATCGTCTTATCCTTGAGTGTCTAAAACTCGTACTTGAAAGACTGATCCCTCTCTCTGTTAAGCAGTTTGCGAATGAGTTAGATGTTGCAGGCTTTTTCCCTGACTCCGTATCTAGAACAAGGTAGTGACGCTTTTCAGTTGAGTGGCAATCAATCTAAATCTTTTTCAAGAAGGTGTTCTTATGTTCTATCTTGGTATTGATATTGGTAAACGAACACACGTTGCATCGGTGATGAATGAAGAAGGAAAAATTCTGCTTAAAGGTTTCTCTTTTCCTAACTCCATGGAAGGTGCTTTTAGCCTGACGAACCAACTGGAATCCTTTTCTTCTGAACCAACTGATTTTCTTGTTGGAATGGAAGCTACTGGACATTATTGGTTAGCCCTCTTTTCCTTTCTTGATGAACAAGGCTATTTTGTTCACGTCATCAATCCGATTCAAACTGATGGTTGGCGGAAAGGAACCGAAATCCGCAAGCGTAAGAATGACATTATTGATTCCGTTTTGATTGCCGATTTGATTCGCTACGGTTCGTTTAACGACACCTCTTTAGCAGATGAAACACTGTTTTCTTTGCGACAACTCACGCGCTATCGTTCGTATCTGGTCGGAACCGCTGGTGATTTCAAGCGAAAAATCATTGCTGTATTAGACCAAGTATTTCCTGAATACGAGACCGTCTTCTCAAAAGTTGGTGTTTTCGGAAAAGCTTCTAAAGCGGTGCTTTCCGAATTTTCTTCCCTCGATGAATTCAATCAAGTTTCTGCCGAAACATTAGCTGAAACCTTGAAACAAGCGAGTCGCAATCGTGTTGGCTTGATTAAGGCTGAAGCGCTAAAAGCCGCTGCTTCACAGTCTTTTGGTATTCGTTTTGCGCAAGAGGCATTTACATTTCAACTACGATCAATGATTGAACAACTCAGTTTTTTAGAAGAACAGATTAAGCAAACAGAAAATGAGATTGAACAATTGATGACCTCGTTAAATTCTGTTATCGTGACAATCCCTGGTATTGGAACAGTCACCGGGGCAACAATTCTCAGCGAGATCGGCGATATTCATCGATTCTCGAATCCTAAAAAACTAGTTGCCTATGCAGGAATTGACGCCTCTGTTACTCAATCTGGACAGTATGAAGCTACGCATAATGTGATGAGTAAACGAGGGTCTCCGTATTTACGCAAAGCGCTGTTTCAAGCCTCTTTAGTCGCGTCTCAACATGATCCAACGCTCAAAGCCTTTTACGATAAAAAGCGTGCAGAAGGGAAACATCATCTGACCGCGATTGGTGCCGTTTCTAGAAAACTATGTTACATCATTCATGCAATACTAATGAAAAATGAACCCTACAAAATCCGTCAGTAACGAAAAAGTGATTCTTCTGATGCTTATTTGTCATGCACAAAAAATGTTATTTGATTTCAGAAGAATTTTAATCATTTGGACTTGACTTTATATAGTTAGTCTTTC
>NZ_JCAFYN010000095.1:0-1575 GCF_059374735.1 Enterococcus sp. GPZ-007
AGATGAACTATTTCCTTAGAAAGGAGGTGATCCAGCCGCACCTTCCGATACGGCTACCTTGTTACGACTTCACCCCAATCATCTATCCCACCTTAGGCGGCTGGCTCCAAAAGGTTACCTCACCGACTTCGGGTGTTACAAACTCTCGTGGTGTGACGGGCGGTGTGTACAAGGCCCGGGAACGTATTCACCGCGGCGTGCTGATCCGCGATTACTAGCGATTCCGGCTTCATGTAGGCGAGTTGCAGCCTACAATCCGAACTGAGAGAAGCTTTAAGAGATTAGCTTAGCCTCGCGACTTCGCGACTCGTTGTACTTCCCATTGTAGCACGTGTGTAGCCCAGGTCATAAGGGGCATGATGATTTGACGTCATCCCCACCTTCCTCCGGTTTGTCACCGGCAGTCTCGCTAGAGTGCCCAACTAAATGATGGCAACTAACAATAAGGGTTGCGCTCGTTGCGGGACTTAACCCAACATCTCACGACACGAGCTGACGACAACCATGCACCACCTGTCACTTTGCCCCCGAAGGGGAAGCTCTATCTCTAGAGTGGTCAAAGGATGTCAAGACCTGGTAAGGTTCTTCGCGTTGCTTCGAATTAAACCACATGCTCCACCGCTTGTGCGGGCCCCCGTCAATTCCTTTGAGTTTCAACCTTGCGGTCGTACTCCCCAGGCGGAGTGCTTAATGCGTTAGCTGCAGCACTGAAGGGCGGAAACCCTCCAACACTTAGCACTCATCGTTTACGGCGTGGACTACCAGGGTATCTAATCCTGTTTGCTCCCCACGCTTTCGAGCCTCAGCGTCAGTTACAGACCAGAGAGCCGCCTTCGCCACTGGTGTTCCTCCATATATCTACGCATTTCACCGCTACACATGGAATTCCACTCTCCTCTTCTGCACTCAAGTTTCCCAGTTTCCAATGACCCTCCCCGGTTGAGCCGGGGGCTTTCACATCAGACTTAAGAAACCGCCTGCGCTCGCTTTACGCCCAATAAATCCGGACAACGCTTGCCACCTACGTATTACCGCGGCTGCTGGCACGTAGTTAGCCGTGGCTTTCTGGTTAGATACCGTCAAGGGATGAACATTTTACTCTCATCCTTGTTCTTCTCTAACAACAGAGTTTTACGATCCGAAAACCTTCTTCACTCACGCGGCGTTGCTCGGTCAGACTTTCGTCCATTGCCGAAGATTCCCTACTGCTGCCTCCCGTAGGAGTTTGGGCCGTGTCTCAGTCCCAATGTGGCCGATCACCCTCTCAGGTCGGCTATGCATCGTTGCCTTGGTGAGCCGTTACCTCACCAACTAGCTAATGCACCGCGGGTCCATCCATCAGTGACGCAAAAGCGCCTTTCAAATCGAAACCATGCGGTTTCGACTGTTATACGGTATTAGCACCTGTTTCCAAGTGTTATCCCCTTCTGATGGGCAGGTTACCCACGTGTTACTCACCCGTTCGCCACTCCTTTTCTTTCGGTGGAGCAAGCTCCGGTGAAAGAAAAAGCGTTCGACTTGCATGTATTAGGCACGCCGCCAGCGTTCGTCCTGAGCCAGGATCAAACTCTCATA
>NZ_JCAFYN010000096.1:0-1485 GCF_059374735.1 Enterococcus sp. GPZ-007
TCTTCTTGGTTTAGATACATCTTTAATCGTTGAGCTAAACTATCCAACGCGTTATGACAGACTTTAATATGCCAGTTGGTGATGTTGTCACGAGAGATATCCAGACCCAATGTTTCTTGCCAATAGCTTTCCTGCCGATTGGCAGGAGATTTTTGCCCAAACTTCAATCGGATCGTTTCTGCGATCACACTGTTTGAGCCCAAACTGTTGGACACCACTGGTTTTGGAACAGGTGCTTTCTTGTAAGAAGAAACATCTGCTTTTTCGCATTCTTTACAACAATACGTATGTTGTAAATGAACAAGCCGATCTAACATGGCTTGATGAAAAAGAACTTCCTCACGAATTTTCGTTGAGCCAATGTCTGTCATCTGAGTGCCGCATTGCTCACAAATCCGTTGATCCAAAGGCAATTCATGATGTGCCTCTTTTAAAGGAAGATGGGCAATCTTCTCTGCTTTTTGACCGATTTTTCTTTTGTGTCCTTTAACCGAGGTTTCTTGTACACGTTCCGTTGTTGAAGGTGCCTCTTTTTCTTCACCCTCCTCAGAAAAGAGGTTGAGTTGCCCCGTCACTTGCGAATCGACGGTTTCTTTAGAACGACCAAAAAAGCGGTCCGTAAAATAACTCAATTTCTCATTGAGCAGGTGAACCTCTTGGTTCAATGCTTGATTCGCTCGCTGAAGTTCCTTGATCGTTTCTGTCTGAGATTCAAGGAGTTGAAGCAGAACATTTACATCAACCTCAACGTTATTGTTAGAAGTAGAATTGGTCTGTAAGGACAAGAAATTCACCACCATTTTTATTGTAACCACTGTTATTATTATACCATTTAAGCACACTGAAAAACAGAGAAAAACGCATAAAATCAATGATTTCACCGTTTTTCTCTGTTTAAAAGAACCCTTTTGTTCCAGCCTTGATTGCTTTTGGCTGATGGATACTTAGCCCTTCAAGCAGCCAATGAATCTGTTGGACCGAAAGTTGGCGAACTTCCTCCTTTTTTCTTGGCCATTGAAGTCGCCCGTTTTCAATACGCTTATAGCCGAGGAAAAAACCATCTTTATTCCAGTAGAGCAGTTTAAACCGATCACATCGATTGCCGCAAAAAAGGAACAGGGCATCCTCGTAGACATCCAACGCATAGTCTTGTTGGATGATACTTGCGAGGCCGTCAATTCCTTTTCGCAGATCGGTCTTGCCTGTCACGATAAAAATTTTTTCTACTTTAGTAAAATCAAGAAGCACCTCACATCAACTCCTTGAGAATAGACGAAAGGATGTAGCTATTCACGCCATTATAGATCAGGACTTCAGAACCGTCCTTTCTCCGTATACGCAGGGCTAATTTTGCGGTACTATTCTTTTTCTGATCACGAGCTGCTCTAGATTGATCGTGGATTTGAATAGGAACGATGTCATTTGTGGCTTTCAAAGAACCACCTCCGTTTCTCTTGATAGCTCAAGTATACGTGGAGGTGGTTT
>NZ_JCAFYN010000097.1:0-1428 GCF_059374735.1 Enterococcus sp. GPZ-007
TGTATTTTGCAAGACTTTTATACATAAAATTGCAGAAGAAAGATACACAATACTGCAACCTGAAATCATTCTTTTATTATTTTGATTTTGATAATGCGTTCTTTAGTCGAAAGCTTTCGCCAGTGAAGCTGAGAATATGGGCATGGTGAATCAAGCGATCAACCAAAGCAGCGGTCAGTCGTGGATCGACAAATACCTTGTTCCATTGGCTGAACTCCAAGTTGCTTGTTAGAATAATACTCTTAGTCTCATACCAATCACTGATCAGCTGGAAGAGCAGTTCAGCTCCCTCTTTGGTGAATGGAACATAGCCCATTTCGTCTAAAATAATCAGCTTCAATTTATCAAATTTTCGTTTAAAAACCTCTAGCGTATTATTCTTCCAACGAGTTTCCAGCTCTCCGACTAAGTCGGAGACGCGCCAAAACCGCGTTTCAATGCCTGCTTGCGTAGCCATTTGGCCGAGAGCGCAAGCTAAATGAGTTTTTCCTGTTCCAGGAGTGCCTACAAACACGGCATTTTCTTTCTGACGGATAAAGGAGAGGCTAGTCAATTCATCTTTAGTCGTCGAATTTGGCAATTGAATATGCTCATGCCACTCATAGTTGTCCAACGTTCGTTGAACAGGGATCTTTGCTTGTTTAAAGAGACGCATAGTCTTCAGTTTCTCCCGGCACTTTAACTCATTCTCCAACAAAAATATCAGCCAATCTTCCTTGGTATCTGAGGTGTTTGACCCCATGGCTTGCGGTATATGCGATAAGTGGAGCTGTTTACAAGCTTCTTCTAATCGAGCTTTATCCATTAATTGCCAACCTCCAAACCAGCGGTTAGAAAATTATCATAACTTCCCCAATCAATAGCGTAAGCATCATCTGGGTCTTCCAAAGCGCCAATCAGCTCGTAGAAGTTGCGGTCAATTCCTAACATGTCATTTGTAATCAATAATCCTAACAGTTGATTCAAGCGCTTGTCTTGTTCTTTCCAATCCGTATGGCTCAAGTAAAGTTTGATCCGCTCAGGCAAATACTTCCAATAGCGGGAATAATGCATCGCTCGTGGTTTCCGCCGCCAATCAAGTAGAACTGCTTGCCAGTCAATCGCTCTAGATTTCATCATATAGGGTCGAAGACCCTCTGTGATGATTTCACCGTCTGTGCTAATGAGCTGATAAGAATCAAAGCGAAGTAGTGCATAGATCACTGAATGATTTCGTGCACGAGGAACGTGGACCCGCTCATTGTCTAGCTTGATTTCATTGTATTTATTTGCTTTTACTTCTATTTCTTTAAATACCGGATAATCTGTTTCAGGTAGCGCCAAGAGATCCGTTTTCTCTTCAAGCCAAAGTTCATTAATCACAACATATTTCTCATAATGTACCCGCTCACGATCTTGAGCTAGTCGAGAAGCTAAGGAGTCATTAAA
>NZ_JCAFYN010000098.1:0-1389 GCF_059374735.1 Enterococcus sp. GPZ-007
GGCGGATTATATAATGAACTTAGCCACTTCATAAAATAAAAAAACGCCATTGCCAAATTTCATGTATTATTGAAGTTCCCACACAATCAATAAAGGATGAAATGACAATGACGCAAATTGAGAATACCACAGATTCACGCAAAGGCAAACACCTTGATTATGATGAACGAAACAAAATTGAAGCTTGGAAACAACTAAAATCGCCTCTGTCGAATCGCGTAATCGCTAAACTACTTGGTCGTGCTCCACAAACGATCCATACCGAAGTAAAAGATGGTACCGTTCGACAAATCAAACGCCAAACAAGTCACGGAAAAACCTATGAGTACGAATCTTTCGTCTATTCCGCCGACGTTGGACAGGCTGCCTACGAAAACGCTCGAGGAAATTCTCGGAAACAGCTAAAATGGGTTTCTTCTCCAGAGTTCATGGCTTATGCCGATCACCAAATGAAGAAGGAAAAACAATCCCCAGATGTTGTCGTTGGACGGGCGAAGAAACTTGGCTTGTTTCCACACGAAAGAATTCCTTGTACGTCAACGCTCTACAACTACATTGATCTTGGGTTAATGGAAACAAAGAACATCGATCTACACCTTAAGGTTCGACGGAAAACCAACAAACCACGAAACAGACGAAACAAAAAAATTCTCGGCGATCTGATCGAGAAGCGGCCAGATATTGTGGATAAACGGGAACGCTTCGGCGATTGGGAAATCGATACGGTCAACGGCTTGCGTGTTGGCAAGGACCAGGCGCTGCTTACATTGACCGAACGAAAGACACGCTATGAAGTGATCATTAAAATTGATGGGAAAGCCGCTGATCCAGTTGACCGTGCACTGATGACCTTAAAAGAAGCAGCAGGCAAAGATTTTGAGTTGCTTTTCAAAACGATCACTTCAGATAATGGGGCTGAATTCACTGGTCTGTCAACGCTTTTGAAAGATATTACGAAGGTTTACTTCACCCATCCGTATTCTTCATGGGAACGAGGAACCAATGAAAATCATAATGGGATGATTCGCCGCTTCATTCCCAAAGGAACGCGGATGGAGGATGTCGCGCTGTCCACGATCCGACGCGTTCAAGACTGGATGAACACGTTGCCAAGAAAAATACTCGACTATGCCACTCCCCGTGAGTGTTTATTAGAAGAACTATCAAAGCTGTCTTTAACAGTTTAGCAAACCGCTGCGGCTTGACAACGAACCTCTTTGGGCATGGGGGTGGTTGGGCTGTTCTTTGAGCTACAGCCAAAACATCTGCCCAACTCTGCGACTTGCAGATACCATGCCCCTACTCATTATCAAGCCGCTGCTAAACAGAGGATAAAATGAAATAACCAATGAATTTCAATAAGTGGCTAACTTGCACTTGAAATTTGGT
>NZ_JCAFYN010000099.1:0-1333 GCF_059374735.1 Enterococcus sp. GPZ-007
TGGTGTTAGGATGATTTAGTGGACACATTTTGGGAGAGGACTATAATAGCCTCGAACGAAAGGAAGTTCGCTAAATGAAAAAATACAGTCAAGAAAGAAAAGACATGATCCTTCAACTCGTCGCAACTGGGAAACCAGTCGCCGAAATTTCCCGTGAATATGGCATTGCAGAACAAACAATTTATAAATGGAAGAAAAGCAACACGCCCGTTACTGGCAGTTCGTTGACTCCTGCTCAAATCAAACAGATGGAAAAAGAAATGACTCGGCTGCGTCAGGAGAACGAAATCTTAAAAAAAGCAATGGCTATATTCACGAAGTAAACTTACACAGTAAAATCCTCTTCATCGAAAATGAAAGCAAGGAGTATCCAACTCGGATGCTTCTACGAGTGATGAAAGTTGCGCCAAGCACGTATTACAAGGAGCTCAAACATACACCAAGTCAGCGTGAACTTGAAAATGAACGTATTGATAAAGCCATCTTATCGATTTACACAGACAGCAAGAAACGGTATGGTGCGTGGAAAATTCATCACCAGCTGATAGAACAAGGCTTTGATTTGTCGATCAAACGGGTGCAAAAACGGATGCGTCTCCTTGGCATCCATTCGATCACCGTAAAAAAATATCGTCCAACCAAGGCTTCTAAAGAGCGCGTTGAAGAACGGACAAATCTCTTAAACCAAGATTTCTCCACAACCAGCATCAATCAAAAATGGGCCGCTGATATCACGTACATCTCGACTGCAAAAGACGGCTGGACCTACCTAGCTTCTGTGATTGATCTTTATTCGAAAAAAATTATCGGCTACACGTACGCCAAACAGATGAACACTGAAATCGTGATGAGCGCGCTCGATTCCGCGATTCAAAATCAACAACCAACAGACGGACTGATCATCCAAACCGATCTTGGTTCGCAGTATACGAGCTCCGATTTCGAGGAAGCGTTGCGCACGAACAAGATGACGCACTCTTATAGTCGCAAAGGCACTCCATACGACAATTCCTGTATCGAATCGTTTCACGCGACATTGAAGAAAGAAGAAGTCTATCAAACGACCTATCATTCGTTTGAAGAAGCCAGACTAGAGCTATTTCAATATATTGAAGGATGGTACAACCGCAAGCGGATACATGGAGCAATCGGCTATCTGACACCACAACAGGCAGAAGACCAAGCTCGGCAGCACGTGCAATAGCTACTCACATTTTTTTGAACGAATCCACGAGAATCTCTTTTCATGATTTCAGAGAATGGTCAAACGATTTTGGTTTGACGATTGTCTGAAATCATGAAACAACTCGAGAGTGGATTGGTTTCAAAAAAA
>NZ_JCAFYN010000100.1:0-1251 GCF_059374735.1 Enterococcus sp. GPZ-007
CCCAAATTTCAAGTGCAAGTTAGCCACTTATTGAAATTCATGTGTTATTCAATTTTATTCTCTATTTAGCAGCCAACGATAACTTTGATAATTCTGCTAATAAACACTCGCGTGGAGTGGCATAACCCAATATTTTTCTCGGTAAATTGTTCATCCAGTCTTGGATACGACGAATGGTCGACAGCGCGACGTCTTCCATTCGGGTTCCCTTTGGAATGAAGCGCCGGATCAGGCCATTGTGATTCTCGTTTGTTCCTCGTTCCCATGAAGAATACGGATGGGTGAAGTAAACTTCGGTAATCTCTTTAAGAAGATTAGACAGCCCTGAAAACTCCACACCATTGTCTGAAGTGATTGTTTTGAAAAGCAACGCAAAATCTTTTCCAGCGGCTTCTCTCAACGTCGTCAATGCTCGATTGACTGGGTTCGCCGCTTTTCCGTCAATTTTGATAATCACTTCGTAGCGCGTTTTTCGCTCGGTTAAAGTTAGCAGCGCTTGGTCTTTTCCAACACGCATCCCATTGACCGTATCAATTTCCCAATCGCCGAAACGTTCCCGTTTATCCACAATGTCAGGACGCTTTTCAATCAAGTTCCCAAGAATCGTTTTGTTCTTTCGCGTTCGACTCGTTTTCGTGTTTCGCCGTGTTTTGAGGTGCAGATCGATATTTCTTGTCTCCATCAAGCAGAGATCAATGTAGTTATACAGCGTAGTTGTACAGGGAATTTCTTCATGAGAAAACAAGTTTAGTTTCTTCGCTCGCCCAATGACAACATCTGGAGATTGTTTTTCCTTCTTCATTTGATGATCGGCATAAGCCATGAAATCTGGTGCATCCAGCCACTTGGGCTGTTTCCGAGAATTCCTTCGAGCTTTTTCATAAGCCGCTTGCCCAGCGTCGGGGGAATAGACAAAGGTTTCATACTCGTAGGTTTTCCCGTGATGCGTTTGCCGTTTTATTTGTCGAACGGTTCCATCTTTGATTTCGGTATTGATCGTTTGTGGCGCACGACCAAGAAGTTTCGCGATCGCCCGATTGGATAAGGGCTGTTCTAATTGTTTCCAAGCATGTATTTTGTTTCGCTCTTCCCAATTTAGGTGTAGTCCAGTGCGTGAAATTGTGGTATTCTCGATTTGCGTCATTGTCCGTTCATCCTTTATTGATTGTGTGAGAACTTCAATAATACATGAAATTGGGCAATGACGTTTTTTTATTGTCTTAAGTGGCTAAGTTCATTATAAAATCCGCC
>NZ_JCAFYN010000101.1:0-1230 GCF_059374735.1 Enterococcus sp. GPZ-007
GACACCAGTGATCACCTTGATCATGGTCGATTTACCGGCACCGTTCTCTCCCATCAAGGCGTGAACTTCGCCTTTGTACAAATTGAGCTGGACATCATCCAACGCCTTGACCCCGGGAAACTCCTTTGAAATATTCTTTAATGCTAAAGTAATTTCAGCCATTTTTTGTTCTCTCCTTTGTATAAATCAGAGGGAATGCACAGTAGACATTCCCTCCTCGTTTAACTAGTATGGACGAGGCATGTTTTCCTCTACATTTTTCGCGTCGAAGATTCCTTCTTCTACAAATACTTCTTTCTCAACATCTTCCCCATTTTTGATTTTTATCGCTGTTTCCATCAAGTCTTCACCAGATAATGGATTACATTCAACCACGGCATTGATTTTTCCCGCTTCAATTTGTTCCAACGCGTCATTTGTTCCATCGAATGAAATAATGATGATGTCTTTTCCAGGAACTTTTCCGACTTCTTCGATGGCTTGGATCGCCCCCATCGTCATGTCATCGTTTTCAGAAACCAATACGTTGATCTTATCGCCAGATGACTTCAAGAACGCTTCCATAACCTCTTTTCCTTCCGCGCGGGTGAAGTTTCCAGATTGCTGCTCGACGATTTTCCAATTGCTATTGGCTTTTACCCCTTCTTCAAGGCCTTCTGTCCGACCTACCTGAGCCGAAGAACCGGTTGTTCCTTGCAGGTGGGCAATGTTGATCGCTTCTTTCTCTTTTCCTTGTTCTTTCAAGTAGTCCTTCAACCAATCCGCCGCTTTCACGCCTTCTTCCTTCATATCCGCACCGATCCAAGAGGTATAAAGATCATCAACATTTTTACCAGTAATTTGACGGTCAACTAAAACAACGGGAATATTGGCATCTTTTGCTTCTTTCAGCACCGTTTCCCAGCCTGTTTCTACCACCGGTGCGACCGCGATGACATCGACGCCCTGCTGGATGAAATTACGAATAGCAGAGATTTGATTTTCTTGCTTTTGTTGCGCATCAGAGAATTTTAAGGTGATTTTGTCATTGTTCTTCGCTGCATCCTGAACAGATTTGGTGTTGGCTGTTCGCCATTGGGACTCAGCGCCTAGCTGAGAGAAACCAACTGTTACTTTCCCATCAGAGCTGCCGCCGCTGTCACTTTTGGCATCTCCCCCGCCGTTTCCACAACCAGCTAAAAAACCTCCACAAATCGCTAATCCTAACATCGCTTTAAAAATATTTTTTCT
>NZ_JCAFYN010000102.1:0-1178 GCF_059374735.1 Enterococcus sp. GPZ-007
ACAAGTAAAAAGACTGTCATCATTGCAAAAATACTTAAAAAAACTTTTTTCATTCCTTTTAACTCCTCTTTGCTATCTACCTAGTATTTCTCTTTACTATAGGCACAAAGCTGCCACAACTCAATTGAAAGGCCATAACTTTGTGGAAATTTAGCAAAAAAAAAGCCGAGACAACTTGTCCCAGCTTTATTGCTTAAATTTTGTCGACTTGTTCGAAGTCCAATTCTGTACTTGTTTCGCGACCAAACATATCAATATTGGCTTTGATTTTCGCACGCTCTTCGTCGATCTCAGTAATCACACCTTCTAGACCCGCAAACGCGCCTTCGATGATCTTCACTGTTTCGCCGACTTCTACTTCTAGATCATTCTGACGAGTACTCATACCCAACGAACGCAAGATGTGGTTGATTTCCTCTGGCATCAATGGCGCTGGTTTACTTCCGGCACCGTGGGAACCAACGAATCCTGTTACACCTGGTGTATTACGAACAACATACCAAGAATCATCAGTCATGACCATTTCCACTAACACATATCCAGGGAAGGTTTTGTGGACGATTTCTTTTTCCTTACCGCCTTTAACTTCTGTTTCCTTTTCTTCCGGGACAACTACACGGAAAATATAGTCTTCCATCCGCATACTTTGTGCACGTGATTCGATGTTTGCCTTTACTTTGTTTTCATAGCCGGAATAAGTATGCAGCACATACCATTGTTTTTCAAAAGATTCCATTTTCGCCATCGGCTCCTCGTTCTAAAATAAAAAAACCTCAGTGCTCCCAAGGTTTTTTCTCTCAAATAGTATAACATGCTTTTTTTGAATTGGCTACTAGCGAATGATCAAATTGATCAATGCTTGAATCCCTGTATCCATAATGAAAAACATCAAAGCAAAAATAATTGCTGTTTCGATTACGACTAGCGAATCATGACGCAATTGTTTTTTTGAAGGCCAAGTAACTAGCTTCATTTCTTCTCTGACACTACGTAAAAAGTTCAATTGATTATCCCCCTATTTCGTTTCTTTATGTATCGTATATTGATTACAATGTTTGCAAAACTTATTAATCTCTAAACGCTCTCCGCGTTTGCCTTCGCTCACTGATTTTGTGTAGTTTCTCGAACCACAAACAGTGCAGGCCAGAGCCGCTTTCTTTGTTGCCATAGCGATCTAC
>NZ_JCAFYN010000103.1:0-1060 GCF_059374735.1 Enterococcus sp. GPZ-007
CTGGGATTGATGCACGAATTCGACTTTGACAGATTTATAGGTAGATTCTGCAACGGCATTATCATAGGGACAGCCTTTCTTACTCAGCGAACGAGTAATCTCAAAACTATTTAAAATCTCATTAATGGTTTGATTATCAAATTCCTTTCCACGATCGGTATGGAAAAGTTTGACGTCTGTTAAAGGATATGGGATCCGTCCAAAGGCTTCTTTTACCAATGAGGCGTCCTTTTTCTCACCACAGGAATAACCAATAATTTCTCGATTAAACAAATCCAGAATTAAGCAGACATAATGCCACCTTTTCCCCACGCGAACATAAGTAAGATCAGTAACGATCGCTTCCAATGGCTGTTCTTGTGTAAAGGTCCGATCTAATACATTCGCTGTTTCCGCTTCATTACAAGCTGTTCGCTGGCCTTTAAAATGAGCGATCGTATAGGTAGATGTCAACCCACGTTGTTTCATGATTCGACCGATTCGGCGCCGACTGAGTTGAAGGTCACGCTTTGCTAAACATCTCTTCAATTTCCGGGTGCCATAGGCTTTTCGGTTACGAATAAATTCTTCCTGTATGACTTCTTCTAATTCAGACTCATTTCTGACAGGTTGTGCTTGATAATAGTAGGTTTGACGAGAAATGTTTAGAATTTTGCACATCGCTGATATCGAGTATTTGTGCTTGTTGGCATCAATTACTTGTCTTTTCGTCCGAATATCAGCGCCGCTTGCTTTAAAATATCATTCTCCATTTCGAGCTGTTTGTTTTTCTTTCGTAATGCGATCAGTTCTGCTTGTTCCGGGGTTAAGTTATCTTTTTCCTTGAACGAGCCTGTTGACTGTGCTTGCTTCACCCATTTATCGAAGGCTGAAGCGGTCAGCTCATAGTCTCGAATGATTTCTGCGCGTGGTTTGCCTGCAAGGTAGAGATCGACGACTTGTTGCTTGAATTCTTTTGAATAGGTTCTTCGTTGACGTCTTGACATGAAAAATCCTCCAGTGTGTTTTTTATTATTCTACACACCTTATTTTTTCTGTCTAGTCTAGTGTAGCCGATTCA
>NZ_JCAFYN010000104.1:0-1050 GCF_059374735.1 Enterococcus sp. GPZ-007
GCAATTGTGAATTATCTGTAAATAATTGTTAGTATATTCGTGAAAAATCAATAAATTCTGACAATTCAATTGTAATTAAAAAGCTCTTATGCTACATTTATGCTATGTTTGTGAGGTGAGAAAAAGTTTGGAAAATGAAGCAGCAAAGCAAGAGTTTATCGGTTATTTAATGACCGAGCGGGGCTACTCAGAAAAAACCAAGGAAGCCTACCAGCGAGATCTAAATGACTTTTGTCAATTTTTGGAAAATTCAGGCGAATCTTCATTATTAGCAGTGAATCACTTAGATGTGCGTGTCTACTTAGCCTTTCTCAATGATCAAAAATATAGTCGTAATACGATCAGTCGAAAAATTGCGAGTTTGCGATCCTTTTATCAATACCTTTTAAAGCATGAGAAAATCAAAGAGAATCCTTTTTCTTATGTTCATCTCAAAAAAAAGCAGGCCCGTTTACCGCGTTTTTTTTATGAAAAAGAAATCGAAGTCCTTTTCAATAGTGTTGATGGAACGGAGCCATTGGACCAGCGAAATCGTGCGTTGTTAGAGGTTCTTTACGGATCAGGTCTTCGGGTAAGTGAATGTGCCAATCTCCAGTTATCTGTCATTGATTTTGATAATAGTGTGATGCTGATCCACGGAAAAGGGAATAAAGATCGTTATGTGCCGTTGGGCTCTTATGCAGCGGATGCGATTCAAGAATTTGTTCAATACGGTCGCAAGCAGCTAATGGATCATTTCGGTAAAGAGCATGATTATCTTTTCATTAATCACCGGGGAGAACAGATCACACCAACTGGGATAGAGTATGTGTTGAATCAAATCATCAAGAAAAGCAGTTTGACTAGTGATATCCATCCCCATATGCTGAGGCATACATTTGCTACGCATTTATTGAACAACGGTGCCGATTTGCGTACGGTGCAGGAGTTACTTGGACACGCAAATTTGTCAACAACCCAAATTTATACTCATGTTACAAAAGAAAGCTTAAAAAAAAGTTATCGCTCGTTTCATCCTAGAGCTTAGAAGTTTAACAAAAAAGGAGAGAT
>NZ_JCAFYN010000105.1:0-957 GCF_059374735.1 Enterococcus sp. GPZ-007
ACCGTTGAAAAATCGAGCATTTGATCCTGCGGACAAATGTAACAATCAAAATACTCGTCGTAGAGAAACTCGTTTTTTGATAACAGTCCCTTTTTCCCTTTAGGTCTTGAATAAGGCAAACAAGGACGGAGGTTCAAGTGAGTCAAAAAGTGAACAAACTTAGGTGTCTTATACCCAGCATCAGCGACGACACAATTGATTTCAGGAAAAAGTCTCTTCGATTGTTTGACGAGTTGAAAGGCAATTTGACTGTCATGAATATTTCCAGGAGTCACGATCGTGCTGAGAACAAACCCGTTGTCGTCGCATGAAGTATGGGCAGAATAAGCAAACTGTTTCTCTCGTTCGCTTTTGACGTAGTAGCCGCTTTCCGGATCACTCTTACTTATTTTTCTTTCTTTCATCTTCACTTCCGTTTCTAAGTCCAAAGTAAAAGGGCGTTTTCCGGCCTCTATTCGTTGACGATTGATCTCATCTTCTAATTCATCTTGATAGGCTTTCGCTTCGTCATGGGTCATTTCCTTCGTAAACTTATGTTTATTGGCATTGGCTTTAATGTGAGTCGAATCGAGGTATAGATTATCCTCCGTCACAAAGCCAGCTATAACTGCTTGTTCTAAAATATAAGCAAAAATATCTTCAAACAACGTGGTTTCTCTAAAGCGTCGCACATAATTTTTCCCAAAGGTTGAAAAATGGGGGATTTTTTCTTCGAAGGAATAGCCTAAAAACCAGCGATAGGCGACATTAGTGTCGACTTCTTTAATGGTTTGTCGCATGGAACGGATGCCAAATAAATACTGGATAAACACCAATTTAATCAGAATGACTGGATCGATACTTGGGCGACCTAAATCGGAGTAAGCGGATTCGACGATTGGATAAATAAAATCAAAATCAAGCGCGGCATCAATCTTTCGAACAAGATGATCTTGAGGAACCAGATCATCAATCGTG
>NZ_JCAFYN010000106.1:0-952 GCF_059374735.1 Enterococcus sp. GPZ-007
TTCTTTGTGAGTTGAAATCAACGTGATCCTCTACTCAAGAACCAGATTAGCGCGCACTCCTCTGATTCCTTTTTGGATAAATCACTTCGATGTTCTTCACAAGAATCAACGGTTCTTTTCGCCTAGATTGCTCTGTTCTGTAGAGTTAAATAAAATGGCAGCTTTAATACACCACAGTCTTTGCAGCCAATCCGCGGTTGTCGGCTGGTCTGGACCTCGGCTATTCATAGATTTATTCTAGCCACCTTCGCTTTTTCAAACGGTCCCAGAGGCTCTGTTTTTCTCGCTGATCCTGTGGCGGGGAGGCGTTGGCTTTCTTCTCTATTTCCTCTTTAAGTTCTACCAGCAGCTCGATACGGACAGGATTCTCCTCATTGTGGATATTCGCTTCTATCGGCTTGCCGCCCTCCGGCACTTTAGAGACGATTAATGCGCGTTTCTGTTCCTGGAATAAATGATTCAGCTTGAAGCCCAATGGTAATTCCAGCACTTGTTTTAATACGGTTGGTTCGACCATTTTCTCTTCAACGACAGTTAACTTGATCTCTTCAAACGATGATTTTGGCTGTTCACTAACGACTACGTGCTCGTCCATTACCTGCGTGTTCACAGGCGCAGCTTCTCCCACGGTCACTTCAATCACTTCATCACTGCTATTATCAAAGATTATCCGGTCGAAGTCTTCGAAAAAGCTGGCGGTGATGACTTTATCAAATAATCGGGTGTCCTTCTTATTTCGAAAAAGATCGACCGTTGTTAGTTTTTCCAGTGAGGCTCTGATTTTTTCCGGTTCAATATCGGTATTGGCTTTTTTGACCCGCAGCTTATGCTTTCTGCCTAAACTATTCTCAAATTTTGCGACTAGATCTGCCATGATCTCCCCTCCTTATCCGTTCGATTTTTTTGTCCTGTTCATGAGCCTACCAATCCCTGCAACGTTTCTGTAATAAAT
>NZ_JCAFYN010000107.1:0-937 GCF_059374735.1 Enterococcus sp. GPZ-007
CCCGTTTCAATGGAATGATCGGCTCAAAACCAAGGATGTGTGCCTCTTCGTAGAGGGCTTTCACATCATAACCTTTGTCAAAGATCATGTGAATGGTCGCTAAACCAAGTCGTTTGACGTCTCGGATTAATGGAATAGCTACACTCATATCCGCGATATGAGCAGAGGTCAAAATACTCGATAAAATATACTGACTTTTCGTGGTTACTGCTAAATGCCCTTTGTATCCATGCCAAAAAACGTTTTTCCCTTTACTGTTCACTTTGATGCCCCATTGAGGAGCGATCGGCAATTCTTTTTTGATGTCCTCCGTCTTCATAGTGTGTTGTTTTTCAACACTTGAAACGATTGGTTTCTCAATTATTCGAGGCTTCGAATGGGATTCGATAGCGGTGGCATCAATGGCGACATCTTCACAAAAAATGCCAAATTCCTTGTCAATTCGTTTGAGTAACCCCCCATTCACGTCGCTCAAGGTGGATCGATGATCGCTCAACGTATGAAGGATACGAGAAAACGTCGCTTCTGATGGGGTCCGGTCTGAATATAAAAAACCTAGACTTAACTTAAAGCGCAAATCAGACTTGATGCGAGCAACCAACGTTTTCACATCTGGAATAGCTTCCAGATAAGAAATAATCAGTGCGCGAATCGCAGCCTCGTAATTGACTGAGATGGGCGCGCCAACAGCTTTTTCTTTTTGAAAGAGCCCTAGTAGTGGGGAAAGATCCAATGGGGAGAAAATCTCAACATATTTCTCTTCAATATCCAATTGTTCCAAAATTTCTAGATCAAATAGAGTCGGTTGCTGTATAATAGCCATAAGGAATCCCTCCTTCTGAGTACGTGTCTGGCTAGGACAACTTAAGTGTAACAGATGGGGAGGTTCCTTTTTTGTTTGCTTTGAAAACATTGATATACCAAGGGCTGATAATTA
>NZ_JCAFYN010000108.1:0-895 GCF_059374735.1 Enterococcus sp. GPZ-007
CCACTCAACAAAATTCGCTTTCCATGGGCGAAGTTCCGGAAAACAAAAGCAGGGATCAAGCTTCATTTAAATCTCTGTTATCTGGATAAAGACAATCAATATCCAGAGCATTTTACCCTCACCAATGCCGAAGAACATGACCGGAATCACTTCGAATGCTTGGTGAATAAAACGGAAGCCACCTATGTCGTGGACCGTGGTTATTTTGATTACAAGCTGCTGGACCGCTTGCACAATGACGGGTATTTCTTTGTGACCCGGACAAAATCGAATACAACGATCACCGTCTTAGAACAAATTGAACTCACGAAGCGAAAGACGCCAGATGGCCAAATCATCAGTGATCAGCACGTTATTTTAGGCGGCGGAAACAATCATGTCACCGAACGTTTTCGACTGGTGACTGTTTTGACGAAAGGCCAACGTCTCTTGCGCATCGTGACCAATCGTTTTGATGTTTCACCAACTGAAGTAGCCGATATGTATCAGGCGCGCTGGCAGATAGAGCTGTTCTTCAAGCATTTAAAACAGAATCTAACAATCAAGCAGCTTTACTCACGAAGCGAACAAGGCGCGATCAACCAAGTGATTCTTACGCTGATTGCGACATTATTAACCTATCTCATCAAGATCGAACTGAATTCAACAGCGACACTTTTTCAACTGAAACGTTCTTTTCATTATCTGCGTTTTGAATCCGCAGAAATCTGGTTAGAACGGCATCGACCCGGATGATTTTGACTAGATAAGTTGTCGTCACTATTCGAATTCAGTTAAATAGGCACAAAAATTTTCTGGAAAAAAGTCATCCTCTGCGTCAGCATTCGACTTTTTGGAAATTTTAGCGAAAGATAGTTTTCAGATTATTCTGACTATATTTACGCAACACTAGTAA
>NZ_JCAFYN010000109.1:0-834 GCF_059374735.1 Enterococcus sp. GPZ-007
GATTCGGACAGTGATTCGGATTCAGATAGCGACTCGGACTCAGACAGTGATTCGGATACCGACAGCGACTCGGATTCAGATAGTGATTCGGATACCGACAGCGATTCAGACTCGGACAGCGATTCGGATGCCGACAGTGATTCGGACTCGGATAGTGACTCAGATTCGGACAGTGACTCGGACTCAGATAGCGACTCGGACTCAGACAGTGATTCGGATACCGACAGCGACTCGGACTCAGATAGTGACTCGGATTCAGATAGTGATTCGGATTCAGATAGTGATTCGGATACCGACAGCGATTCGGACTCAGACAGTGATTCGGACAGTGACTCGGATTCAGATAGCGACTCAGATTCCGACAGCGATTCGGACTCAGATAGCGATTCCGACTCGGATAGCGACTCAGATTCGGACAGTGATTCGGATTCAGATAGCGACTCGGACTCAGACAGTGATTCCGATTCGGATAGTGACTCAGATTCGGACAGTGATTCGGATGCCGACAGCGATTCCGACTCGGACAGCGATTCGGATTCCGACAGTGACTCGGACTCGGATAGTGACTCAGATTCGGACAGTGACTCGGATTCGGATAGTGATTCGGACTCAGATAGCGATTCCGACTCAGATAGTGACTCAGATTCAGACAGCGATTCCGACTCAGATAGTGACTCAGATTCAGACAGTGACTCGGATTCGGATAGCGATTCCGACTCAGATAGCGATTCGGATTCGGATAGTGACTCGGATTCAGACAGCGATTCGGACTCAGACAGTGATTCGGACAGTGACTCGGATTCAGATAGCGACTCAGATTCAGACAGCGATTCG
>NZ_JCAFYN010000110.1:0-823 GCF_059374735.1 Enterococcus sp. GPZ-007
TGGTGTGCTCCACAGCTTCGGTAAACTATTTAGCCCCGGTACATTTTCGGCGCAGGGTCACTCGACTAGTGAGCTATTACGCACTCTTTAAATGGTGGCTGCTTCTAAGCCAACATCCTAGTTGTCTGTGCAACCCCACATCCTTTTCCACTTAATAGTTATTTGGGGACCTTAGCTGGTGGTCTGGGCTGTTTCCCTTTCGACTATGGATCTTATCACTCACAGTCTGACTCCCAGAGATGAATGGATGGCATTCGGAGTTTATCTGAATTCGGTAACCCGAGATGGGCCCCTAGTCCAAACAGTGCTCTACCTCCATCATTCTTACTCTGAGGCTAGCCCTAAAGCTATTTCGGAGAGAACCAGCTATCTCCAAGTTCGTTTGGAATTTCTCCGCTACCCACACCTCATCCCCGCACTTTTCAACGTACGTGGGTTCGGTCCTCCAGTGCGTTTTACCGCACCTTCAACCTGGACATGGGTAGATCACATGGTTTCGGGTCTACGACCACTTACTCATTCGCCCTATTCAGACTCGCTTTCGCTGCGGCTCCGTCTTTTCAACTTAACCTCGCAAGTAATCGTAACTCGCCGGTTCATTCTACAAAAGGCACGCTATCACCCATTAACGGGCTCTAACTTGTTGTAGGCACACGGTTTCAGGATCTATTTCACTCCCCTTCCGGGGTGCTTTTCACCTTTCCCTCACGGTACTGGTTCACTATCGGTCACTAGGGAGTATTTAGCCTTGGGAGATGGTCCTCCCGGATTCCGACGGAATTCCTCGTGTTCCGCCGTACTCAGGATCCTCCTAGGTGCCAGT
>NZ_JCAFYN010000112.1:0-747 GCF_059374735.1 Enterococcus sp. GPZ-007
CAATGAATAAGGAATTCGGCCAAAGGCTTCTTTTACCAATGCGGCATCCTTTTTCTCACCGCACGAATAACCGATAATTTCTCGATTAAATAAATCCAGAATGAGGCAGATATAATGCCATTTTTTCCCCACACGAACATAGGTAAGATCCGTGACGATGGCTTCCAATGGGGTTTCTTGTGTAAAGGTTCGATCTAATACATTCGCTGTTTCCGCTTCATTACAAGCTGTTCGCTGGCCTTTAAAATGAGCGATCGTATAGGTAGAAGTCAACCCACGACGTTTCATGATTCGACCGATTCGACGCCGGCTGAGTTGAAGGTCACGCTTTGCTAAACATTTCTTCAATTTACGGGTACCATAGGCTTTTCGGTTACGAATAAATTCTTCCTGTACGACTTCTTCTAACTCAGACTCATTTCTGACAGGTTGAGCTTGATAATAGTAGGTTTGCCGAGAAATTTTTAAGATTTTGCACATCGCTGATATCGAGTATTTATGCTTGTTGGCATCAATTACTTGTCTTTTCGTCCGAATATCAGCGCTGCTTGCTTTAAAATATCATTCTCCATTTCGAGCTGCTTATTTTTCTTTCTCAGTGCGATCAGTTCTGCTTGTTCGGGTGTTAAGTTATCTTTTTCCTTGAACGAGCCTGTTGACTGTGCTTGCTTCACCCATTTATCGAAGGCTGAAGCGGTCAGCTCATAGTCTCGAATGATTTCTGCGCGCGGTTTGCCTGCAAGATAA
>NZ_JCAFYN010000113.1:0-700 GCF_059374735.1 Enterococcus sp. GPZ-007
CTACCTTGCAGGCAAGCCACGTGCAGAAATTATTCGAGACTATGAGCTGACGGCTTCAGCCTTCGATAAGTGGGTGAAGCAAGCACAGTCAACAGGCTCGTTCAAGGAAAAAGATAACTTAACCCCGGAACAAGCTGAACTGATCGCATTACGAAAGAAAAATAAACAGCTCGAAATGGAGAATGATATTTTAAAGCAAGCGGCGCTGATTGAAGACGTTAAGACAAGTAATTGATGCCAACAAGCACAAATACTCGATATCAGCGATGTGCAAAATTCTAAACATTTCTCGTCAAACCTACTATTATCAAGCACGACCTGTCAGAAATGAGTCTGAGTTAGAAGAAGTCGTACAGGAAGAATTTATTCGTAACCGAAAAGCCTATGGCACTCGGAAATTGAAGCAATGTTTAGCAAAGCGTGACCTTCAACTCAGCCGGCGTCGAATCGGTCGAATCATGAAACGTCGTGGGTTGACATCTACCTATACGATCGCTCATTTTAAAGGCCAGCGAAAAGCCTGTAATGAAGCGAAAACAGCGAATGTATTAGATCGGACTTTTACACAAGAACAGCCATTGGAAGCCATCGTTACTGATCTTACTTATGTTCGCGTGGGGAAAAAGTGGCATTATATCTGCTTAATTCTGGATTTATTTAATCGAGAAATTATCGGTTATTCGTGCGGTGAGAAAAAGGA
>NZ_JCAFYN010000114.1:0-568 GCF_059374735.1 Enterococcus sp. GPZ-007
CTGCAAAGCCTGCATTACTAAAAGGGAAACTCATTACTAAAACTTTGACATCCTTGAAGGCTCCATCATGACAAACTTCCATTGTACCAAAGTCGAGTTGTGCTTCAGCCGGAGGATGTTCTAAACGTTCAAACCCATGGTCTTCATTACCTTCAAGGTAATGAGTAGCTTTCCAATCTTGGATAAAAGCACAAACTGTTCGATAGGATCCAGGGAAGCCTTCTGCCTTGAGGTCTAGGGTCATTGCTTCAGCTGTACGTCTTTTTTTCTTGGGCAATTTTGCGTCTTCAGAAAGCCAAAGGGCAACGATGCCACCCCATTTTTCGACATACATCATACCAGTTTTTTTACGAATTTTTGATTGTGGGATCAGATCTTCGTCGGCATATTTTTTGGCGGTGCGCCAATTGATATCCAGCTCCTCTGCAATATGATTAATGGATTTATCGTGATTATTCCGTAGATTTCTGATAGTATTGATATCGGTCATTGTGAGCATACCTTTCTTACCTCCAGTTACAGTGTCGAGACTATAACTTTAGAGGAATTTCAGGTCGCTCGCAATGGC
>NZ_JCAFYN010000115.1:0-553 GCF_059374735.1 Enterococcus sp. GPZ-007
TAGCGACTCGGACTCAGACAGCGATAGCGACTCCGACAGCGACAGCGATTCGGATTCAGATAGCGACAGCGATTCAGACTCAGACAGCGATAGCGATTCGGACTCAGATAGCGACAGCGATTCGGATTCAGACAGCGATAGCGACTCGGACTCAGACAGCGATAGCGATTCGGACTCAGATAGCGATAGCGATTCGGACTCAGATAGCGATAGCGATTCGGACTCAGATAGCGATAGCGATTCGGACTCAGATAGCGATAGCGATTCGGACTCAGATAGCGATAGCGATTCCGACTCAGATAGCGACAGCGACTCAGATTCAGACAGCGATAGCGATTCGGACTCAGATAGCGATAGCGACTCCGATCCAGACAGCGATAGCGATTCAGACTCAGATAGCGATAGCGACTCGGATTCAGATAGCGACAGCGATTCGGATTCAGACAGCGATAGCGACTCGGATTCAGATAGCGACAGCGATTCGGACTCAGATAGCGATAGCGACTCGGATTCAGATAGCGACAGCGACTCGGATTCAGATAGCGATAGCGAT
>NZ_JCAFYN010000116.1:0-546 GCF_059374735.1 Enterococcus sp. GPZ-007
GATGTCACACTGCCGAGAAAAGCTTCTAGTGAGAAAACAATGGCCCGTACCGCAAACCGACACAGGTAGTCGAGGAGAGAATCCTAAGGTGAGCGAGAGAACTCTCGTTAAGGAACTCGGCAAAATGACCCCGTAACTTCGGGAGAAGGGGTGCTGATCTAACGATCAGCCGCAGTGAATAGGCCCAAGCGACTGTTTATCAAAAACACAGGTCTCTGCAAAATCGAAAGATGACGTATAGGGGCTGACGCCTGCCCGGTGCTGGAAGGTTAAGAGGAGTGCTTAGCGTAAGCGAAGGTACGAATTGAAGCCCCAGTAAACGGCGGCCGTAACTATAACGGTCCTAAGGTAGCGAAATTCCTTGTCGGGTAAGTTCCGACCCGCACGAAAGGCGTAACGATTTGGGCACTGTCTCAACGAGAGACTCGGTGAAATTTTAGTACCTGTGAAGATGCAGGTTACCCGCGACAGGACGGAAAGACCCCATGGAGCTTTACTGCAGTTTGATATTGAGTGTTTGTACCACATGTACAGGATAGGTAGGAG
>NZ_JCAFYN010000117.1:0-540 GCF_059374735.1 Enterococcus sp. GPZ-007
AAATTTTGTCTACGGGGCTTTTACCCTTTCTAGCAGACCTTTCCAGGTCCTTCGACTATCTCACTGGACTACCATATCGGAGTCCTACAACCCCAAGAGGCAAGCCTCTTGGTTTGGGCTTTTCCCGTTTCGCTCGCCGCTACTCAGGGAATCGATTTTTCTTTCTCTTCCTGCAGGTACTTAGATGTTTCAGTTCTCTGCGTCTACCTCTAATCAGCTATGTATTCACTGAAAAGTAACATCCTATAAAAGATGCTGGGTTCCCCCATTCGGAAATCTCCGGATCAAAGCTTACTTACAGCTCCCCGAAGCATATCGGTGTTAGTCCCGTCCTTCATCGGCTCCTAGTGCCAAGGCATCCACCGTGCGCCCTTATTCACTTAACCTTATCTTGACTTTCGTCAAGGGTCTTACTAATTCCCATGAGCGATCATGTTCCTTAGTAATAAATAAGCAATTGAACTTATTAAAAAACTCATTCAACGCGGTGTTCTCGGTTTGTTTAAATTATTGTTTCTGTATCCAGTTTTCAATGAACGA
>NZ_JCAFYN010000118.1:0-536 GCF_059374735.1 Enterococcus sp. GPZ-007
CCCCCATTTGAGCCGTTAGCTCAGTTGGTAGAGCATCTGACTTTTAATCAGAGGGTCACTGGTTCGAGCCCAGTACGGCTCATAAGGATATGCGGGTGTGGCGGAATTGGCAGACGCACTAGATTTAGGATCTAGCGCCTTACGGCGTGGGGGTTCAAGTCCCTTCACCCGCATTTTTATTTTTTTGTAGTTGCCGGCTTAGCTCAGTTGGTAGAGCATCTGATTTGTAATCAGAGGGTCGAGGGTTCAAGTCCTTTAGCCGGCATCATGCGGAAATAGCTCAGTGGTAGAGCACCACCTTGCCAAGGTGGGGGTCGCGGGTTCGAACCCCGTTTTCCGCTTTCCTAAAGACCAAAGGAAAACGCCGGGGTGGCGGAACTGGCAGACGCACAGGACTTAAAATCCTGCGGTGAGTGATCACCGTACCGGTTCGATTCCGGTCCTCGGCATTAACAAAATAGGCACCCGTAGCTCAATTGGATAGAGTACTTGACTACGAATCAAGGGGTTAGAGGTTCGAGTCCTCTCGGGTGCAT
>NZ_JCAFYN010000119.1:0-530 GCF_059374735.1 Enterococcus sp. GPZ-007
TGGCTGATGACTTTTTCGATTTTTTCTTTGATAAATGATTTGGCCGCAAATAAACGCAGGCTGACAACTTTCCATTCCTTCGAAGAAAAATAATTCTTGAAATAAATATAATAGCGGCGTAGCGTACGCGAAGTCTTGCTTTTCATCAGGATTCTCCGGACCAGTTCCATCATGCAGAAAGAAAAATCTTCTTCTGCCAGTTCATCTCGTACCTGAAGCGCTACCAAAATTTGGATCGTTTGTTTTGCGTCATGGGTGTCGTTAAAGTATTGATCCATTCGCTTTTCAATTGTTTTGCGTTTAAGCGAAAAGATCTGAGTGGGTGTAAATAGTGGCTTTTCCATCGTTGTTTCCTCCTTGTTTAATTCGAATGCCATGTATCCTTCAACGAAAGTATACGAGTTGAAAAGACATTCTTTTTTGTCTTATTTCATTTTTCTCTGTGATCACGCCTCGACTATAATCCTAAAAATCAATAGTTGTCAAACCACCAAAAGCCCCTTTTTGTTATTTAACAAGGAAGTAAGTAC
>NZ_JCAFYN010000120.1:0-510 GCF_059374735.1 Enterococcus sp. GPZ-007
TGAGCTAATTTCATAATTCGCTTTTATAAAAAAATCAACACTCATCCAATTTCAAAATTGTCATTTTTTAAAGCTAAGCGGCTGTTTCTTTTCCTAGTTTCTGGTTGTTCAATCGTTGCACTGCGTATCGTTTGGCATTATAAGCTAGCTGAATAAGCAGAAGTTCTATCTCGACTAATTCTGCTTTATAGTGAGTTGTCTGATTCAATTTCATGTTTTCTTTCAGGTCTCCGTTTACTCGTTCAACGGCACTGCGTTTGGCGTACAATTTCTTCCAACTGTTCGTTCCTCGAGCTGGATGATTGAACTTGCGCGGGTCTGTCTGTTGTTTGATCTTGATTACTTTTTGACATAGATCCTCGTTCTGGAGCGGGCAAGAGCGACAACGCTTTTCTGGTAACGTGTATTTCAAAGCCCCGTAACGTTTATCAAAACTATCGTAGGTGTAGCCTTCTTCAATTAGACAGGTCGGGGCATACTCAGCTGTCCACTCGCCGTCATTTTTAGCCA
>NZ_JCAFYN010000121.1:0-502 GCF_059374735.1 Enterococcus sp. GPZ-007
AATCGTAGTCGAATCAACGAGCTGAAGACTGGTTGTTTTCGAACTGGGTCGTTCTTTCGATACTTTCCGAGACAACTGTGTAAAGATCTCCATTAGAACGTCTGGACTGATTTCAGCGGTTTTACGAGAGAGCGAGCTATAGCACAGATACTCAATCTCGACTTCTTTACAGAGTCTGCGATCCATAAAGGCACGATCCATTTCGCGAAAGCTGGGTAGTTCTTCATAAACAGCGTGTATCAGAATTTTGATGGCGGCGGAGAAATCCAGTTTTTTACTATACGAATCAAACTGCTGAATCCAATTTTTGGCTTCTTCAGATAATTCGTCAAAATTAATTGCAGAAAACCATTTCTGAAAAGATGTTTTTGCGTTATACTTATCCATGCGTTGGTCCTTTTTATTGGTCTTGGATAAGTCATCCAAGAGTAGTATAAAGGACTTTTTTGTCGTTGGATAGCGTTAAATCAAGCTTTAGTGAGAGATGGAAATCTTTGCAACA
>NZ_JCAFYN010000122.1:0-428 GCF_059374735.1 Enterococcus sp. GPZ-007
ATTATCAGAAAAAACGATTTTCAACTTTTAACAACCAGATTCTGGCATTGAAAGACTGGTTGTTAGAATGCAACTGCTACGATGTGTGTATGGAGAGTACCGGTAAATATTGGGTTCCTGTTTCCAATTTGCTTGAAGACGTGATCCATGTCACGATTGCGAATCCTAAATGGGTTCGTGCAGTAAAGGGAAACAAAGATGATAAGAAAGACTCCCAATGGATTGCCGAACTTTTCCGTATGGGATTGGTCAGAGGCAGTTTTATTCCAACGAAGGATATTCGGGTTCTACGAGAGTTCACCCGCTATCGCACGCGACTGGTCAGTCATCGTTCGAGTGAAAAGAACCGACTTCAAAACGCCTTTACCGTTGGCAATGTTGCTATGGACTCTGTGGTGTCTGACATGTTTGGAGTCAGCTCCAAAAAA
>NZ_JCAFYN010000123.1:0-410 GCF_059374735.1 Enterococcus sp. GPZ-007
GTGGTTTTAAATAGGCCTGCCTTTTTTTCAACCGCTCTTCAGCGGATAGTTCGGCCCATTCTCGTTCCAGCTGGAACCAGATATCCATCATTTTCACGGCGATCCATGAAGGAAGTGTCTCGTTTTTATCATTTTTGGGAATGGCTTCAAAAAACTTCCGACGCGCATGAACCAAACAATACACGAGTGTGACTTCTTCAACCGCGTGATAGCCTGCGTAGCCATCACAATGCAGATAGCCTTTGAAATCCCTTAGAAATTGTTTTGGTACTTCTCCTGCTCTCGTTTCTGCGTGATGATAATACACGATGGGATGCGGGCTGTGTTTTCCTGTGCTGAATAACCAATAATACGTTTCTTTTTTACCTTTTTCAATGACGCGATAACACGTTTCATCGGCGTGAAGGATA
>NZ_JCAFYN010000124.1:0-410 GCF_059374735.1 Enterococcus sp. GPZ-007
GATCCTTCACGCCGATGAAACGTGTTATCGCGTCATTGAAAAAGGTAAAAAAGAAACGTATTATTGGTTATTCAGTACAGGAAAACACAGTCCGCATCCCATCGTGTATTATCATCACGCAGAAACGAGAGCAGGGGAAGTACCAAAACAATTTCTATCGGATTTCAAGGGTTATCTGCATTGTGATGGCTACGCAGGCTATCATGCGGTTGAAGAAGTCACGCTCGTGTATTGTTTGGTTCATGCGCGTCGGAAGTTTTTTGAAGCCATTCCCAAAAATGATAAAAACGAGACACTTCCCTCATGGATCGCCGTGAAAATGATGGATATCTGGTTCCAGCTGGAACGAGAATGGGCCGAACTATCCGCTGAAGAGCGGTTGAAAAAAAGGCAGGCCTATTTAAAACCAT
>NZ_JCAFYN010000125.1:0-394 GCF_059374735.1 Enterococcus sp. GPZ-007
TGGCGTTAATTCGCCGGCTTTCGTGGTAATGACGGTAGCGATTAGAAAACGCTTGTGCACATCAATGCCACAACAAACGGGATAAACGACTTTCATGATTCTTCGCCCCTTTCTATAAAGTAGCGGAGAGACAGTGACTGGTCAGGGCAGCATTTAACAGGATTTGTTAAAACAATGATTAGTGTGCGGGCTCTAAGGCACCACTCATTTGTGCTTGAACACCCTGACCTTACACTGGTTAAGATACTGGTTCAAACAATTGAGGTTTCCTACAACTCACCTCACCGTGCTTTGTAGTGTGCCTCTCCTATCTACATTATAAACGGAAATCCGCGTCCGTTTTCATTACTATTTGACTCGAAAAGCGGAGCGAGTCGAGATGGAGGTTAAGATG
>NZ_JCAFYN010000126.1:0-375 GCF_059374735.1 Enterococcus sp. GPZ-007
CCTAATTGATCAATCTAAGAATTACGAGCATGACAAATAAACGTCAAAAACTGCACTTTTGACTAGAAACACTTTCTTTAGTTAAGCAGTGACACTTTCTTTTTTAACAAAATCTTCTGGCAGTAATCCTTCTGTAATAAGAAGCTTCGCTGCTTGTTTAATTGCTTTATCTTTCTGCTTTTGAATAAGATTGTCTGGCATATCAATCTTATACAAATCAGTCGGATTCCAAACTTCACCAGTAGAGAGCATGTGATAAATCGCTGTTAACATCATTCGAGCAATGGCAATAATGGCACGTTTTTTACCACGACGTTTGTAGATTCGCTCGTATTTCACACGGTAATAAGGACTCTTTTCTGTCGCTTTTACTGC
>NZ_JCAFYN010000127.1:0-356 GCF_059374735.1 Enterococcus sp. GPZ-007
GTAAAAGAGTCACTATGGACCTTGTAGGACTCGAACCTACGACCGGACGGTTATGAGCCGTCTGCTCTAACCAACTGAGCTAAAGGTCCTGGCTCGAATAAAATCGCGGCGGAGGGGATCGAACCCCCGACCTCCCGGGTATGAACCGGACGCTCTAGCCAGCTGAGCTACACCGCGTTATTAATAAAAATGGAGCCTAGCGGGATCGAACCGCTGACCTCCTGCGTGCAAAGCAGGCGCTCTCCCAGCTGAGCTAAGGCCCCATAATTTTTTGTTGCTATCGGGAAGACAGGATTCGAACCTGCGACCCCTTGGTCCCAAACCAAGTGCTCTACCAAGCTGAGCTACTTCCCGAA
>NZ_JCAFYN010000128.1:0-349 GCF_059374735.1 Enterococcus sp. GPZ-007
AGCTTAGTAATAACTTAGCCGAACGCCAAATAAAAGAGCTCGTAATTGGACGCAAGAATTATATGCATTCGTGTAGTTTAGAAGGGGCACGGACTTCGGGGATCATTCTAAGCGTGTATCGAACAGCCGAAGCGAATGGTCTTGATCCAGTGAAGTATTTGGAGTATCTATTTGATCGGATTCCTAATCTGGAGTATCTATCTGACGAAGCATTAGACGAACTGTTGCCTTGGATGCCTCTGGCTCAAAAAAACTGTTCCAAAAAATATACAAAAAACACCAAATAGCTTAAGTCCATTATAGGGCTTAGGTTATTTGGTGTGTAGGTACCGAGTGATTAGGCACTTAC
>NZ_JCAFYN010000129.1:0-335 GCF_059374735.1 Enterococcus sp. GPZ-007
TCAAAACACTTAAAGAAATACTGGAAACTGCTTCAAAAGAATGCGTGGGAATTAAAGGGACAACACCGCTACTGGCGTCCATCCTTTCGTGATCATCTAACAGAAGCAGAGATAGTCGATCGACTATTATCTTATGATGACTCCTTAAAGCGGGGCTACGAAGTCTACCAGCATTTTCTGTCCACTATCAAAAGACGAGATGTTCCTGAATTCACCGCGCTCCTAGAGGAAAACTACAAGGAGTTGCCAGAACACTACCAACCAGTGTTCAAGACCTTCAAGAAATACCGAACAGAAATCAAACGAGCGTTGCGAGTTCCTTATTCCAACGGCCC
>NZ_JCAFYN010000130.1:0-315 GCF_059374735.1 Enterococcus sp. GPZ-007
TAGCGATAGCGATTCAGATTCAGACAGCGATAGCGACTCGGACTCAGATAGCGACAGCGACTCCGACAGCGACAGCGATTCGGATTCAGACAGCGATAGCGATTCAGATTCAGACAGCGACAGCGACTCCGACAGCGACAGCGATTCAGATTCCGACAGCGACAGCGATTCGGATTCAGACAGCGATAGCGACTCCGATTCAGACAGCGATAGCGACTCGGATTCAGATAGCGACAGCGATTCAGACTCAGATAGCGACAGCGACTCCGATTCAGACAGCGATAGCGATTCGGACTCAGATAGCGACAGCGACTC
>NZ_JCAFYN010000131.1:0-309 GCF_059374735.1 Enterococcus sp. GPZ-007
AAGTAATTGTTTCTGGTTCGCCTGCTGCTTTTTCATCTACTTCAAATGGAACTTCGGTTTGATTCAATAGGTAGCCTTCTGGGGCTTGGGTTTCAACCAGCGAATATTTTCCAGGAGCTAATCCGGTCGCATAAACCTTACCTTCTTTATCTGAAGTCAAGATCGTCGTTGCTTTGCCTTCTGCATCTAGAACTGTTTGAACCTTACCTGCTTGATCGCGAATCTCGAAATCAGCACCCTTTAAAGGATTTCCTTTATCGTTTTTCTTCACGAAGGTAATGGAACCTTGATAGTTGATGAAATCGGCTA
>NZ_JCAFYN010000132.1:0-303 GCF_059374735.1 Enterococcus sp. GPZ-007
TAGGTGTGTTGGTAGGAGAGCGTTCTAAGGGCGTTGAAGGCAGATCGTGAGGACTGCTGGAGCGCTTAGAAGTGAGAATGCCGGTATGAGTAGCGAAAGACAGGTGAGAATCCTGTCCACCGAATGACTAAGGTTTCCTGGGGAAGGCTCGTCCGCCCAGGGTTAGTCGGGACCTAAGCCGAGGCCGAAAGGCGTAGGCGATGGACAACAGGTTGATATTCCTGTACCCGTTGTTTTTGTTTGAGCAATGGAGGGACGCAGGAGGCTAAGGAATCAGACGATTGGAAATGTCTGTCCAAGCAA
>NZ_JCAFYN010000133.1:0-294 GCF_059374735.1 Enterococcus sp. GPZ-007
TCAGTCATAATCGGTGTTGCGGAAAAGAAATTGTAACGAACATAGCCCACTTTGTTTTCTACACTGCCTTTTTCATTGCCGCTTCGCGGGTTGCACACTTGGGTCTCAAATCCATAGTGGGTAGCGAATTGCAGGAAACCGTCAGTTAACACTGCAGGTTCTAGCTTAGATTTCGTTTGGATAACAGCCGTTGACATATTGTCAATTCGAATTTTACGCGGCACACCGCCTGCTTGGCGAAACAGCTCTTTCATGCCTTCTAAAAGACATTCTTGATTTTCCGCCGGGAGTGTT
>NZ_JCAFYN010000134.1:0-290 GCF_059374735.1 Enterococcus sp. GPZ-007
GGCAATGAAAGCAATCTTCTGGTCGATAGGTCAATGTGCCAACAAAAACAAAACACGTCTCGCCATTGATTCGTTCTTTGCGAAAGGCATCCTCATGAAACGTAAGATTTAGATCTAGAATATCTAGTAACTCTTTGGTAAACTCTGAATAGGACATCTTGAAACACTCCTTTGAATGGTTTTCGTCGACTTTATTCTAAAGGATTTCAAGGTGTCTGTTTGCGTTTATTAAAAAAAGAAAAAAAGTATTGGCAACAGAAGGTGTCACCAACACTAAATATTATAGAGCC
>NZ_JCAFYN010000135.1:0-289 GCF_059374735.1 Enterococcus sp. GPZ-007
CAGCATCGTATGCGTCGCGACTTTTTCCAAGCCTCGATACTTGGTCCAACGCATCCCATGCTTTTCTTTTGCATCCGCAAATATTCGTTCAATCGTCTCTTTTCGTTTTTTGTAAATGGCCTTATTTATGTCTGTCAGACGAAGATGTTCCACTTCATCCATTAAATCTCCCCAAACGTGTCTCGTGATGACTCGTTGGTGATTTTTACTTTTCGTACACGTTTTTAACAGCGGGCAGTTCACACATTCTTTTGGATTGGATTTGTATTCTCGGTAGCCGTCTCGAGTG
>NZ_JCAFYN010000136.1:0-289 GCF_059374735.1 Enterococcus sp. GPZ-007
TAGCATCGTATGCGTCGCGACTTTTTCCAAGCCTCGATACTTGGTCCAACGCATCCCATGCTTTTCTTTTGCATCCGCAAATATTCGTTCAATCGTTTGTTTCCGTTTTTTGTAAATTGATTTATTCAGATCCGTTAGGCGAAGATGTTCCACTTCATCCATCAGATCTCCCCAAACATGTCTCGTGATGACTCGTTGATGATTTTTACTTTTCGTACACGTTTTTAACAGCGGGCAGTTCACACATTCTTTTGGATTGGATTTGTATTCTCGGTACCCGTCTCGAGTA
>NZ_JCAFYN010000137.1:0-272 GCF_059374735.1 Enterococcus sp. GPZ-007
GCGGTCCCGACGGGATTTGAACCCGCGATCTCCTGCGTGACAGGCAGGCATGTTAACCCCTACACCACGGAACCGTATTTTTTTAGTTTTTAATTGCGGGAGCAGGATTTGAACCTACGACCTTCGGGTTATGAGCCCGACGAGCTACCAGACTGCTCCATCCCGCGATAATAATATTAAAAAGGAGGATAAGGGATTCGAACCCTTGCACGGTTTTACCCGCCTGACGGTTTTCAAGACCGTTCCCTTCAGCCGGACTTGGGTAATCCTCC
>NZ_JCAFYN010000138.1:0-267 GCF_059374735.1 Enterococcus sp. GPZ-007
TTGAGTGAATGTCAACAACTTTTTTGAAGTTTTTTCGAAGAAGTTGTGTTCAACATTTCAACAACTTAGTTATAATAACTTAATGCTGTAAGAGTGTCAATAGTTTTCTTTAAAAAATTTAAACCTAAATTCAAACTTTTTATTAACTTGTGATCACTTTGTTACTATAACTAGTAACGGATATTTTAACAATTAGAATACAATCCCTATTGTTAATATCTGTTACTTAAGAAATAAAAATTCCATCCTTAAGGATGGAATTCGCGC
>NZ_JCAFYN010000139.1:0-263 GCF_059374735.1 Enterococcus sp. GPZ-007
TTTGTAAATGACTTATGGTTTTATGGAGAGTTAAAATAAGAAATTGAGCCCGAATGGGATTTTGAGAGAAATATTAGTTTCAGGATGAATTAACGTATATTTTATCAGTAGTAGCAATCATGGTTAGCTACTAACTTGATCATTTTTGTTGAAATCAAAATAGAGTTCAAGACAATTATGATACTGGAGGGGGATATTCATGGTAGAGATCGGGGCTAAAATCAAAGAATTGAGAGAAGCGAAAAAAATGTCGCAAAAGGATC
>NZ_JCAFYN010000140.1:0-249 GCF_059374735.1 Enterococcus sp. GPZ-007
TTTTTTTGGCTCTTCGTCAACTAGTGTTGGTGAAGAAATTCAATAGAATAATCGAGATACCCACACGGCTAGGCAGCTCTCTTGTCTAGCCGTGTTGTTGTTCTGGTTTTAGTCGGTTGGGTGGTATTTTTGGTTTTCTTGAAATACTTCCCACGATATAAAAAGATTCGTTCTCGGTAATTTTGAAAATTTCTAAAACCATAGGCCGTTCGTTTTAGTACTTTAATATGGTTGTTTAAACATTCCATA
>NZ_JCAFYN010000141.1:0-245 GCF_059374735.1 Enterococcus sp. GPZ-007
GCTCCGATTGCCCTTGACAATGAGCCTCCTCGGATCGGATTCTTTCCGGCAGAAGCGTGCTCATTCAATTACGCTGCCTCTCCAGAGGTATCAGATCCGTGCTCATTATCAAGGGTCCGCTTCGCCAATCTCTGTTGACGAAACTGAATCGGTGTTTCATACCCCAATGTGCCATGTAATCGCAGATAGTTCCACCAATGCACATAATCAAATAATTCCAAGCGTAGTTGTGCCAATGTCTCAAA
>NZ_JCAFYN010000142.1:0-240 GCF_059374735.1 Enterococcus sp. GPZ-007
GATTCGGATAGTGACTCCGATTCAGATAGTGACTCAGACTCGGATAGTGATTCCGATTCAGACAGCGATTCGGACTCAGATAGTGACTCGGATGCCGACAGTGATTCGGACTCAGATAGCGACTCGGATTCAGACAGCGATTCAGATTCGGACTCAGATAGCGACTCGGATTCAGATAGTGACTCGGATTCGGATAGCGACTCGGATTCAGACAGCGATAGTGATTCAGATAGCGACTCC
>NZ_JCAFYN010000143.1:0-237 GCF_059374735.1 Enterococcus sp. GPZ-007
TCTGAGTCCGAGTCGCTATCGCTATCTGAGTCTGAATCGCTGTCGCTATCTGAGTCCGAATCGCTATCGCTATCTGAGTCTGAATCGCTGTCGCTATCTGAGTCCGAGTCGCTGTCGCTATCTGAGTCCGAGTCGCTATCGCTGTCTGAATCTGAATCGCTGTCGCTGTCTGAGTCCGAGTCGCTGTCGCTGTCTGAGTCTGAATCGCTGTCGCTGTCTGAGTCCGAGTCGCTATCG
>NZ_JCAFYN010000144.1:0-236 GCF_059374735.1 Enterococcus sp. GPZ-007
TCACCATTTGCCGCTGTTGGTTCACTTTCCGCTAACCATACAGTGTTTTTATCAGTATTGGTAATCTTGAACGTTGCTCCTGCTAATTTCTTGCTGGCAGTCACACTATCAATTTTGGTAATCTTCACTTTTCCTAGTGGCTTTTCTGATTCAGTATTTTTGAAGTTGAAGGTTTGTAATGTTGCCGCATTCCCTGCTGTTACTTCAAAGGATAATTTTTCTTTGGATACATCGTA
>NZ_JCAFYN010000145.1:0-222 GCF_059374735.1 Enterococcus sp. GPZ-007
GCGTGTGCACATTGAACCAGTGCGGGTTTTAAATAGACCCCCGCTCGAGAAATTCGAACAGATTTCTTCTTACCAGCTGAGTTATCACTATTAGGAGAAAGACCAGCCCAACAATTAAGTCTCTTAGAACTTGAAAACTGTGTCATATCTACCCCAATTTCAGAGATAATCTGGATGGCAGATTGACGGCCGATCCCCGGAATCGATTCTAATAATTGGATC
>NZ_JCAFYN010000146.1:0-218 GCF_059374735.1 Enterococcus sp. GPZ-007
GAGTCGCTGTCGCTATCTGAGTCCGAGTCGCTGTCGCTATCTGAATCCGAGTCGCTGTCGCTATCTGAGTCCGAGTCGCTGTCGCTATCTGAGTCTGAGTCGCTGTCGCTATCTGAATCCGAGTCGCTGTCGCTGTCTGAATCGGAGTCGCTATCGCTATCTGAGTCTGAATCGCTGTCGCTATCTGAATCCGAGTCGCTATCGCTGTCTGAATCCGA
>NZ_JCAFYN010000147.1:0-203 GCF_059374735.1 Enterococcus sp. GPZ-007
GTCTCTATCTTATTAAATGACGTCAGTAACTACAAGACTATTCTGCGAATAAACAAACAACGCTTTAAGTGTAAACATTGTGGAAAAACTTTCTTAGCGGAAGATTCGGTCAGTGATCGTCGATGTTCCATTGCTCGCAGAGTCAAACAAGCCGTTCTCGAGTTGTTGAGCGAACCCCTTTCCATGTCGCTGATAGCGCGCAT